>NZ_JBEOXI010000078.1:0-31284 GCF_040296465.1 Streptomyces sp. NPDC002130 | reverse complement strand
GCCCGGATGGGCACCCAACCAGTGCGGCGAAAAGTTGAGCGGCGGCGACAGCGTCAACACGTGCGCGTTGGCCGACACCTGAAGGTACGGAAGGCACGCGCGGGTGAGCGCGAAGGTTCCACGGACGTTGACCTGCTGCATCAGATCGAACCGCTTCATCGCGAGGTCTTCGGTTTTCGAAGCTGGCACCGGGCCGGAAGGCAAAGGATTTTGCGGCAGCGGCCGCCCCTCCCGGCCCGCAGCCCCGTTCCTTTCCTCTGGTGCGCAGGCGCCATAAGGTCCTGGTGATCACATCGTCTCGCGAAGGGCCGGTCCCATGGCCGTGAAGGACACGGAACTGCCGTACCTGCGCCGCTGCGTGGAACTCGCGGCCGAAGCCCTGGAGGCCGGGGACGAACCGTTCGGTTCGGTCCTGGTGGGCGGTGACGGCACCGTCCTCGGCGAGGACCACAACCGGGTGGCCTCGGGCGACCGCACCCGGCACCCCGAGTTCGAGCTGGCCCGCTGGTCGGCGGCGCACCTCACGCCCGGGGAACGGGCGGCCGCCACGGTCTACACCTCCGGCGAGCACTGCCCGATGTGTGCGGCCGCCCACGCCTGGGTCGGCCTCGGCCGGATCGTCTACGTCGCCTCGTCCGAACAACTCGGCTCCTGGCTGAGCGAGTTGGGTGCCCCCGCGCCGCCGGTCCGGCCACTCCCCGTGCACGAGGTGGCACCCCATGTGGCCGTGGACGGCCCCGTACCCGAGCTGAGCGGCCGGGTGAGGGACGCCCTGGCCGAACAGGCAGCCCTCGACGCGGTCGGCGCCGGCCATCAGGGCCAGCTCGGCGGCGGCGACGGCGGTGCCGCGGTCGTTGTGGGGGTGGATCGACAGGCAGACGTGCTCGCGGCGGGACAGGTTGCGGCCCATCCACTCGAAGCGGTCGGCGTGCGTGGAGGGCGTGGAGCGCTCGACGGTCGCGGGCAGGTTGAGGATGATCTCACGGCCCGGGCCGGGCTGCCAGACGTCCATGACCGCCTCGCAGACCTCCAGCGCGAAGTCCAGCTCGGTGTCGGTGAAGATCTCGGGGCTGTACTGGTAGCCGAACTCGGTCTCGGGGCCCAGCAGCTTCTCGGCGTACTCCATGACCAGGCGGGTGCCGTCGACGGCGATCTGCTTGATGTCGTCCTTGGAGCCGCGGAAGACCACGCGGCGGAAGACGGGGGCCGTGGCGTTGTACAGGTGGACGGTGGCCCGCTTGGCGCCCTGCAGCGATTCCACCGTGCGCTCGATCAGGTCCTCGCGGGCCTGGGTCAGTACGGAGATGGTGACGTCGTCGGGGATGGCGCCGGGCTCCTCGACGATGGAGCGCACGAAGTCGAAGTCCGTCTGGCCGGAGGCCGGGAAGCCGACCTCGATCTCCTTGTAGCCCATCTTGACCAGCAGGTCGAACATGGCGCGCTTGCGGGCGGGCGACATGGGGTCGATCAGGGCCTGGTTGCCGTCACGCAGGTCGGTGGAGAGCCAGCGGGGGGCGGTGGTGATGCGCTGCTCCGGCCAGGTGCGGTCCGGGATGTCGACCTGCTCGTAGCGGCCGTACTTGTGGATCGGCATGGAACTGGGCTGCTGGCGGTTCGCCATGATGCGGGGGCTCCTCAGGGGGTGTCCGGAAGGACGGCCGACGACGCAGCACCAAGCTCCGCGGGGAGGGAGTCGGCCTCGACTACAGGCCCTCGCCGCGGCAGCTAAGGAGAAGCAGCCCGAAACGCATGATGCGCAGCATGCTAGCCGAGCCTCTCCCCGGCGCGTGGGGTCGTATCAGTATGCGGGACCGGGCGCGCATATGGGACAAAAAGTGCGCTATGCCACTTCGCCATAGCACTCGCCACGGAGCGTGAGGACCGTTGTCCCGGTATTTCACCAATCATGGTGGCGGCTAGTGACAGTCTCGTCACGCAGTGCAAGGGTGCCGGGCATGACGACCCACGGGGGCTTCGAGCCCGTCTTCTGCACCATCGTTCCGCCTCATGTCCTCGACAAGCTCGCCCAGGCCGAGGACCCCGCGCTGGCCGGTCCGGCCCGCCGCACCCTGCAGCGTGACGCCTTCGAGCGCACCCAGCGCCGCCTCACGACGGTCATCGGCGCGAGCGCCGTCGCCTCGGTCGCCGACGGCAGGCCGCAGCGCACGATCCACGACGCCCGGCACGGCACCGACCTGCCCGGCCACAAGGTCCGCGGCGAGGGCGACAAGCCCGGCAAGGACGCCACCGTCAACCGGGCCTACGCGGGTCTCGGCGCCACCTTCGAGCTGTTCCTCCAGGCCTACCGGCGCGACTCGATCGACGGCGACGGCCTCCCGCTGAACGCGACGGTGCACTACGACCGCGACTACAACAACGCGTTCTGGAACGGCGAGCAGATGGTCTTCGGCGACGGGGACGGCGAGATCTTCCTCGACTTCACCATCCCGATCGACGTCATCGGTCACGAACTCGCCCACGGGGTCACGCAGTACACGGCCAACCTCACCTACTTCGGCCAGCCCGGCGCGCTCAACGAGTCCCTGTCGGACGTCTTCGGCGCCCTGATCAAGCAGTACACGCTCGGCCAGACCGCCGCCGAGGCCGACTGGCTGATCGGCGCGGGTCTGCTCGCCCCGCGGGTGACGGGCACGGCGCTGCGCTCCATGAAGGCGCCGGGCACGGCGTACGACGACGATGTCCTCGGCAAGGACCCGCAGCCGGCGACGATGGACGACTTCGTGCGCACCGGCCGCGACAACGGCGGTGTCCACATCAACTCCGGCATCCCGAACCACGCCTTCTACCTGGCCGCCACGGCCCTCGGCGGCCACGCCTGGGAGCGGGCCGGGCAGGTCTGGTACGACGTGCTGACCGGCGGTGAGCTGAGGCAGGACGCGATGTTCGTGGACTTCGCCACGCTCACCGTCAAGGCCGCCCGGGAGCGCTTCGGCGACGGGGAGGAGCTGGACGCCGTGTCGAAGGGCTGGGAGCAGGTCGGGGTGCGGACCCTGTAGTTCCGTACTAGACAGGTCCCATGCGGATTCAGGTGAGGCGCACGGGCGGGTTCGCGGGCATCGAGCGGCATGCCGAGGTGGACACCTCGGGCCGGCCCGATGCCCCGGACTGGCACGCCCTGGCCGATCAGGCCATGGCCGCCGGCCGGAGCACGCCACCGGTCGGGGTCCCGGACGGGTTCGTCTACCAACTCACGGTGGACGGGAAGACCGTGTACTGCGCGGACCCCCGGCTGACGGACGAGCAGCGCAGGCTGATCTCGCGGGTGCTGAAGGAGGGGGCGTGACGAGGGCGTGACAGCAGGGGCGTAACGGCTCCTCCCCGCCCGGGCGTTGACTTCCGTTACCGCCGGTACGGATGATCCAGCGCATGGCGACTGACGCAGGCAACCCGATCCCCCGCTTCCCGGCCGGCTTCCTCTGGGGCGTGTCCACCTCCGCGCACCAGATCGAGGGCGGCGTGAACGAGCGCGAGCCGTCCGTGTGGGACGCCTTCACGGCCGAGCCGGGACGGGTGAAGGACGGCTCGACGGCGGCGGTGGCCTGCGACCATGTCCACCGCCACCACGAGGACGTGGCCCTCCTGGCCGGACTGGGCGTCAACGCCTACCGCTTCTCGGTCTCCTGGCCGCGGGTGCGCTCGGAGAAGGGCCTGGACTTCTACGACCGGCTGGTCGACGACCTGTGCGCGGCGGGCGTCCGCCCGGTGCCCACGCTGTTCCACTGGGACCTGCCCGCGGACCTGGACTGGCTGGAGCGGGACACGGCCGAGCGCTTCGCCGAGTACGTGTCCCTGGCGGCGGGCCGTCTCGGCGACCGCGTGACGAAGTGGATCACCCTGAACGAGCCCGCCGAGCACACCCTGCTGGGCCACGCCCTGGGCGTGCACGCGCCGGGGAAGAAGCTGTTGTTCGACGCGCTGCCGGTCGCCCACCACCAGCTGCTCGCCCACGGCCTGGCCGTCCGGGCCCTGCGGGCCTCGGGCGCCACCGACATCGGCGTCGCCAATTCGCACGGCCCGACCTGGGCGGCGTCGACCGAGGCCCCGGACCTGGAGGCGGCGGACTTCTACGACCTGCTGCTGAACCGCCTGTTCGCGGACCCGCTGCTGCTGGGCCGGTACCCGGACGGCATCGGCGAGCTGATGCCGGGCGACGTCGAGGCGGACCTGAAGGTGATCGCCGAGCCGCTCGACTGGTACGGGATCAACTACTACGCACCGACCCGGGTCGGTGCCCCGCAGGGCGCGGAGATCGAGTTCGGCGGCGTCACCATGCCCGCCGAACTTCCCTTCTCCGTGCGTGAGATCGAGGGGCACCCGGTCACGGACTTCGGCTGGCCGGTCGTCCCCGAGGCCCTCACCGAAGTCCTCACCACCTTCCGCGACCGCTACGGCGACCGGCTCCCGCCCGTCGTCATCACCGAGAACGGCTGCTCGTACCCGGGCGTCGACGACCAGGACCGCATCGCCTACCTGGACGGCCACGTCCGCGCCCTGCACCGGGCGGTGGAGGCGGGCGTCGACGTGCGCGGCTACTTCGTGTGGTCCCTGCTCGACAACTTCGAGTGGGCGGAGGGCTACGCACGCCGTTTCGGCCTGGTCCACGTCGACTTCGACACCCTGGAGCGGACCCCGAAGGCCTCGTACGACTGGTACCGGCAGCTGCTGCGGTCGCAGCGTCCTACGGCTTGATGCCCACCCCGGTCCACAGGCTGACCTCGGCGTCCGTCGGGGCGTCGCCCCCGGTGGCGTTCGGGAAGCCGCCGCGCAGCACGGCGCGCGCGTATCCGGGTGTCTGGAGCAGGCCCGTGACTCGAACGACCTCCAGCCGCCCCGACGCTCCGCGTCGCCCTCACCGGACGCGATTCCTCCCGGGGTTGAAGCCCCGGGGTTCCTCGCGGGATTCCGCTGAAATTGTCAGGCAGATAGTTGCAGCGTGAACTGCTCTACGAGCATAGTTGCTTGGGTGACCAGGGTTCCGGAAGCAGCAACTCCCCCACTGGGCCGGTCCGTTGTCCGCTCGCCCCTTCCTTGACTGTGCCCACCCCCCACGGAAGGCGATCGCCGTGTCCCCCCACACGACATCCACTCCCCGATTCCTGGACGCGGTGCGCCCGGACCGCACCGACTGGCTGGAGCTGCCCCCGCAGCGCACCAGCGTCAGAGCCGCCCGCCACGCCATGCGCGCGCGGCTGGACGCGTGGCAGGTGCCCGACGAGGCGTGCGCGAACGCCGTGCTGCTCGTGTCCGAGCTGGTGACCAACGCCGTGCTGCACACGCTCAGCCAGCGGATCCTGTGCGGCGTCCGGCTGATGACGCACGCGCGCTTCCGGCTGGAGGTCCACGACGGCGACCTGACGCGCCGCGGCATCCCCGACCGCTGCCCCGGCCCCGACGACGAGGGCGGCCGCGGCCTGCTGCTCGTACGCGAGATAGCGGACAGCTGGGGCATCACCCGCTCGACCCTCACCGGCGGCAACGCGGTGTGGGCGAGCCTGGTGACAGAGCAACATCCCTGAGAATTCCTAAATGTTGAATCAGTAACGCAATCAGGCTTTTCGGTTGAACCTGCACCCTTGGTAAAAAACCCCCGTCGGTGTCTATGGTGGAAGAGATAACCGATAGCGACGCGCGCACTTCAGGAGGTGCAACGACATGCGCACCTACGAGCGTCCGACGCTGACTGCGGTCGGCTCCTTCCGCAAGACCGGTCTGGGCTTCAGGGCAGGACCGGAGAGGTTCTGGTTCTTCCGGAGGAGGTTCTTCTGATCCGCCGGGCATCTCGCCGGCGCAGGATCTCCGAGGGGCGGTGGGACGTCGGTCCTGCCGCCCGTATCTCTTGATCACCTCAGGGCTCGGCGTACAGGAAGGGATCGGCATGGTCGATTTTCCTGATTCCGGCGAGGGGCCTGGCTGGTTCGTCGTCCTTCCGGACTGCGCTTCGGCGGCCGGAGTGTCCGTCGCGCTCCGCACCCGCGAGGTCCAGGAGGTCAGCCACCCGTCGGGACGACCGTGGCTGCTCGGCCAGTGGACTCCCAGTGCCCTGACCGTCGGTGAGGCGGGCCGGACGAAGATCGCGGTCCTCGGTGAACACGCCGTCACCGCCGACCGGCTCACCGCGGCGGCCGCCCGCGCCGGGACGATCGCCGGCCTGGACGGTCTGGCCCGAGGCATGGCCGGGAGTTCGCACCTGGTCGCTTCGGTCGCCGGACGGGTGCGTGTCCAGGGGAGCGTCACCGGCTTTCGCCGGGTGTTCCACGCCACGATCGGGGACGCCACCGTGGCCGCGGACCGGGCCGACGTGCTGGCCGCCCTGCTCGACGCGGAGGTCGACGCGCGGCGGCTGGCGACCCGCCTGCTGAATCCGTGCGCGCCGCACCCACTGGCCGGCGAACCGGTCTGGCGTGGTGTGGGCGCCCTGGGGATCGGCCACTACCTCGCCCTCGACGCCGAAGGCCGGGGGCACCCCGTCGGGTGGTGGGCGCCTCCCGAGCCGGTGGTGCCGATGGCGGAGGGCGCGGCGGCGCTGCGGGAGGCACTGTCGGCGGCGGTGGACGTCCGGGTCCGGGGCCGGGACGTGGTGAGCTGCGATCTGGGCGGCCTGGACTCGACCTCGGTGTGCGCTCTGGCCGCACGCGGCACGGCGAAGGTCATCGCCTACACCGCCGACGGTCTCGATCCCCTGTGCGACGACGTGACCTGGGCTCGCCGCACGGTCGCCGGGCTGGGCGACGTCGGCCACCACGTCATCGCCGGAGACCGGTTGCCGATGGTGTACGAGGGCCTGCGGGAGGTGGACGAGCACTTCGACGAACCGTGCCCCGCGATGATGCATCCCAGCCGCTGTCTGCTCATTCCGCGGCTGGCCGCGGCACAGGGCTCCCGTATGCACCTGACGGGGTTCGGCGGGGACGAGCTGCTCTCCGGCTCGCCGGCGCATCTGCACACGCTGGCCCGGACCCACCCCAGGACGGCCGTGCAGCGCCTGCGCGGCTTCGCCGCCCAGGGGCCGTGGCCGTATCGGGAAACGCTGCGGCAGCTGTGGGACAACAGCTCCTACCGCGCGTGGCTCGCCCGGGCCGGCGACCTGCTCACCGCTGTACCGCCCCCCTTGGAGACACCGGCGCTGGACTGGGGGACACCACCGCGGCTTCCCCCATGGGCGACGCCGGACGCCGTCGCGGCCGTACGCGAGCTGATCCGCACCGCGGCGCGTACCGCCCGGCCACTGGCCGACGGGCGCGGGCAGCACATCGAGCTGGAAGCGCTGGGAAACAACTCCCGCATGGTCCGGCAGGTGGGTCAGCTGGCCACCCGCGCCGGGCTCACCCTCGCCGCCCCCTACTACGACGACCGGGTGATCGAAGCGGGTCTGGCGGTGCGGCCGCAGGACAGGATCACCCCCTGGCAGTACAAGCCGCTCATCGTGGAGGCGATGCGCGGCATCGTCCCCGACGAGAGCCTGACCCGCCACACCAAGGACGAGGGTTCCTACGAGGCGGAGGTCGGGATGCGGGAACACCGCGCCGAGTTGCTGGCCCTGTGCGAGGACTCCCGCCTGGCCCGGTTGGGTCTGATCGACGCGACGAAGTTGCGCGAGACGTGCGGTCGGCCCCTCCCCCCGGCCCTGCCGTTCGACGCGCTGTACCAGACCGTGGTGTGCGAGATGTGGCTGCGCTCGCTGGAAACCGCCACCACCGCTGTTCCGGGCTGAATGGAGACGGCCGATGGCGTTCAGGCTGCGTGAGGGTGTGTTCACGGCCGAGACCGACTACGGGATCGCGATCCTCGACGAGGACCGCGACCAGTACTGGACGCTCAATCCCAGCGCCGCGATCGCCTTGCGCACGTTGCTGGAGGGCGGCACCGAAGCCGACGCCGCACAGACGCTCAGCGAGGAGTACGCGGTGGACATCGGCACCGCGCGACAGGACGTCCGGGATCTGGTCGGCGGACTGCACTCGGCGGGCCTGGGAGCAGAGGCGACCGGCGGGCCGGAAGAGCGGGCTTCGACGGCCCCCTCGACAGGGCCGGTGCGGTCCCGGACGCACGGCCGATGGCCGCACCCGCGCGGCCGGCGTGCGGGGAGGAAGCGGCGATGACCTCACCGGAGGCGATCTTCCACGACCCGCGCTCGGTGCCACTGCGGCACCGGATCCCGGTCCGGCTCGCCGTGGGCGCGGCGCGGCTCCTGGCCCGTCGGCGCCCCCGGCGCATACGGGCCGCACTGGAGTGGCTGCGCCGGGGCGCCCGTCCGGCCACCCTCGAGCAGACCCGGGCCGCCCGGGACTCCGTGGTCACGGTCAGTCTGGCGTGCGGGGGACGGGAAGGGTGCCTGCCCCGGTCCCTGGCCACGGTCCTGCTGTGCCGCCTGCACGGCCAGTGGCCGACCTGGTGCGTGGGCGCGCGGCGTCTGCCGCCCTTCGGTGCGCACGCCTGGGTGGAGGCGGAGGGGGTGCCGGTGGGAGAGAACCACCCGCCGGACTACTTCCGCCCCCTGTTCACCGTGCCCTGCGCTCCTGGTTCCGTCAGCCGTGAGGCCGTGATCCATGAAGCCCGAAGCGACGGATGAGACCGGCGAGCGGAGCCGGACGGCCCCGTGGGACTTCCTGCGCCTGTTGTACGGCCACCGGCGGTGGGTCGCCCTCGCCGTCCTGCTGACACTGGGAGCCTCGGCTCTGAGCCTGGCCCAGCCGCTGCTGGTGAAGCAGGTGATCGAGTCGACCGCGTCCGGTGCCTCGATCGGGCCCGCACTGGTGCTGCTCGTCGTCCTCTTCCTCGCCCAGGCACTGGTACAGGGCCTCGCCCAGTTCGTCCTGGCCCGGACGGGCGAGGGGATCGTCCTGGGGATCCGGCTCGGCCTCATCAAGCATGTGCTGCGGCTGCCCATGGCCGTCTACGACCGCCACCGCATAGGCGATCTCATCTCGCGCACCAGTACCGACAGCACGACGTTGCGGCTGCTTGTCGCGGAAGGCTTCACCGAAGCGGTGACCGGCGCCATCGGGTTGATCGGCATCGTGGTGCTGATGGTCTGGCTCGACTGGCTGATGTTCCTCGTCGTGCTGGCCATGGTGGCGATCGCCACCGTGATCGTCGTCTCGGTGCTGCACGGCATCGAGGTGGCGTCACTGTCCACGCAGCGGGCGACGGGTGCGATGACCGCTGATCTGGAGCGCGCGCTCGGTGCCATCCGCACCGTCCGGGCCAGCCGCGCCGAGCAGCGCGAGACCGACCGCATCGCGGGTGGCGCGAGGTCGGCCTACGCGGGAAGCGTGCGGATGGCGAAGCTCGACGCCGTGGTGGCACCGGCGATCCAGCTGGCCGTCAAGGGATCCTTCGTCGTCGTGCTGCTCATCGGCGGCATGCGGGTCGCCGACCGGCAGGGGTCGGTCGCCGATCTCGCCGCCTTCCTGCTGTACATGATCTACCTGGTGGAGCCGATCGGCATGCTGTTCCAGTCCCTCAGCACCATGGAGCAGGGCGTGGGCGCGTACCGCAGGGTCACGGAAGTGCTGGAGCTGCCCACGGAGCAGGACGCCGTGTCCGGACCCGTGGCTCCGGCGCCCTGCCCGGCGAGGGGCGGCGCCGGCCCGGCGCGGGCGCCCGCGCTGGAGTTTCGCGACGTCTGGTTCGGCTACGAACCGCGCCGCCCCGTCCTTCGCGGCGTGACCTTCGAGGCGCCGGAACGGTCCCATGTCGCCCTGATCGGCAGCTCAGGGGTCGGAAAGTCCACCGTCTTCGCACTGATCGAGCGGTTCTACGACCCGGATCACGGCCACATCCTCTTCGACGGCCGAGACATAGAAGTGATCGGCAGGGCTGAACACCGGGCCCGGGTCGGCCTGGTGGAACAGCATGCCCCGGTGCTGTACGGCACGCTGCGGGAGAACCTGACCTACGCCGTCCCGGACGCCGGGCCGGAGGAGCTGGACCGGGTGGTGGAGCTGGCACACCTCACGGACCTGATCGCCCGTCTGCCGCAGGGTCTGGACAGTGACGCCGGGGAGCACGGTATGGCTCTGTCCGGTGGCGAGCGCCAGCGGATCGCGATCGCACGTGCGCTGCTGGCCCGGCCGCGACTGCTCCTGCTGGACGAGCCGACCGCCCATCTGGACGCGGTCAGCGAAGCGGCGCTGCGCCGGTCGATGCGGGAAACCGCGCGGGAGTGCACGCTCGTCGTGATCGCGCACCGCATGTCGACCATTCGCGCCGCGGACCTGATCGTGGTCCTCGACGCCGGGCAGGTCGTCGCCACCGGCAGTCACCGGGATCTCGTCGACAGCAGTGAGCACTACCGCTCGCTCATCCTCGCCCAGCAGACCGGCGATCTTCGCGTACCGCGCACGGCCTGAAGCCCGCCTCAGGCTGCATCGCCGTGCGGCTACCGCCGCGCGGCGGGCGTGCCGGGCAACACCCCACCGCGGCAACCCACCCCGCGCCTCAGAACCCCAGCCTGCGCAACTGCCGCGGATCCCGCTGCCAGTCCTTCGCCACCTTCACATGCAGGTCGAGGCTGCACCGATTCGCGGCTACCGCCGCGCGGCGGGCGTGCGGGCAACACCCCACCGCGGCAACCCACCCCGCGCCTCAGAACCCCAGCCTGCGCAACTGCCGCGGATCCCGCTGCCAGTCCTTCGCCACCTTCACATGCAGGTCGAGGCTGCATCGACGTGCAGCTACCGCCGCGCGGCGGGCGTGCGGGCAACACCCCCCACCGCGGCGACCCACCCCGCGCCTCAGAACCCCAGCTTGCGCAACTGCCGCGGATCCCGCTGCCAGTCCTTCGCCACCTTCACGTGCAGGTCGAGGAAGACGGGTGTGCCGAGCAGCGCCTCGATCTGCTTGCGGGACTTGATGCCGACCTCCTTCAGGCGCTTGCCCTTGGGGCCGATGATGATGCCCTTCTGGCTGGGGCGCTCGATGTAGACGAAGGCGTGGATGTCGAGGAGGGGCTTGTCGGCGGGGCGGTCCTCGCGCGGGAGCATCTCCTCGACGACGACCGCGATGGAGTGCGGCAGCTCGTCACGGACACCCTCGAGGGCCGCCTCGCGGATCAGCTCCGCGATCATGACCTGCTCGGGCTCGTCGGTCAGGTCGCCCTCGGGGTAGAGCGCCGGGCCCTCGGGCAGCAGCGGGACGATCAGGTCGGCCAGCAGGCCCACCTGCTTGTCACCGACCGCCGACACGGGCACGATCTCCGCCCACTCGAAGCCCAGCTCCTTGCCCAGCTGGTCGATCGCGATGAGCTGCTCGGCGAGCGTCTTGCCGTCCACCAAGTCGGTCTTCGTGACGATCGCGATCTTCGGCGTCTTCTTGATGGACGCCAGTTCCTTCGCGATGAAACGGTCACCCGGACCGAGCTTCTCGTTCGCCGGCAGACAGAAGCCGATCACGTCGACCTCGGCCCACGTCGTGCGCACCACGTCGTTGAGCCGCTCCCCCAGCAGCGTGCGCGGCTTGTGCAGCCCCGGGGTGTCGACCAGGATCAGCTGCGCGTCGGGGCGGTGCACGATGCCCCGCACGGTGTGCCGGGTCGTCTGCGGCTGGTTCGCCGTGATCGCCACCTTCTGGCCGACCAGAGCGTTCGTGAGGGTGGACTTGCCCGCGTTGGGGCGGCCCACGAAGCAGGCGAAGCCGGCGCGGTGGACGGTCTCGCCCGACTCTTCGGATGACTGCATGCGAACGCTCATGCCGCCCATTCTCCCTGATCCACGAAGCCCCTTCGCACAGCGGTCCGCGCGCCCCCGGCACCGTGAGCTTTCCGAAACCCTCACGCAACGAAACACCGTGGAAACACACCCGTGCACAACCCGAAACGCACGACGGTGACCCTCTGACGAGCCCCCGGAGCCCCCACCCCGTTGGAGACACCGTGCCTCTGGCCGCCGCAAGCGCCGACACCGGCGACACCGCCTGGCTGCTCGCCGCCACCGCCCTCGTCCTGCTGATGACCCCGGGTCTGGCCCTGTTCTACGGCGGCATGGTCCGCACGAAGAGCGTGCTCAACATGCTGATGATGAGCTTCGTGTCGATCGCCCTGGTGACGGTGGTGTGGCTGGCGGCCGGCTACTCCCTGGCCTTCGGCGAGGACGCGGCGGGAGGACTCATCGGCGGGCTCGACCACGCCGGCATGAGCGGCCTCGGCCCGGACAGCGTCCAGGGAACCGTACCCACCCTCCTCTTCGCCACCTTCCAGCTCACCTTCGCGATCATCACGGCCGCGCTGGTCAGCGGTGCCGTCGCCGACCGGGCGAAGTTCGGGGCGTGGCTGGTCTTCGTGCCGGTGTGGGCGCTGCTCGTATACGTTCCGGTCGCTCACTGGGTGTGGGGCCCGGGCGGCTGGATCCTGGAGAAGCTCGGTGCCCTGGACTTCGCCGGCGGGCTGCCCGTGGAGATCGTCTCCGGCGCCTCGGGGCTGGCGCTGTGCCTGGTCCTGGGCCCGCGCATGGGCTTCAAGAAGGACGCCATGCGCCCGCACAACCTGCCCATGGTGATGCTGGGCGCCGGTCTGCTCTGGTTCGGCTGGTTCGGCTTCAACGCCGGCTCCGCGCTCGGTGCCAACGGGCTCGCGGCCGCCGTGTTCCTCAACACCCTCGCCGCGGGCTGCACCGGCCTGCTCGGCTGGCTCTTCGTCGAGCAGAAGCGCGACGGCCGTCCCACGACCCTGGGCGCCGCGTCCGGCGCGGTCGCGGGCCTGGTCGCCATCACCCCGTCCTGCGGGTCCGTCTCGCTGCTCGGCGCGCTGGTCGTGGGCCTCGCCGCCGGTGTCGTCTGCTCGTACGCCGTGAGCTGGAAGTTCAGGCTGAACTACGACGACTCCCTGGACGTCGTCGGTGTCCACCTGGTCGGCGGCGTCATCGGCACACTCCTCATCGGGGTCTTCGCCGTGGAGTCGATGACGGGCGGCGCCGAGGGCCTGCTCTACGGCGGCGGCCTCGGCCAGCTCGGCAAGCAGCTGGTGGCCGTGGTCGTGGTGGCGGTGTACGCGTTCGGCGCGACGTACGGGATCGCCAAGCTGATCGACGTCACGATGGGCCTGCGCGCGAGCGAGGAGCAGGAGCAGACCGGCCTGGACCTTACGGTGCACGCCGAGACGGCCTACGATCACGGGGTCCTGGGCCACGGCGCCCCGGTCTCCTCCTCCGTCGTCCCCCACGCCCAGAAGGTCACCCCCCAGGCATGAAGCTCATCACCGCGATCGTCAAGCCGTACCGTCTCGACGAGGTCAAGAACGCCCTGCAGGAACTCGGCGTGCACGGCCTGACCGTGAGCGAGGCCAGCGGCTACGGCCGGCAGCGTGGCCACACCGAGGTGTACCGCGGTGCCGAGTACCAGGTCGACCTGGTGCCGAAGGTCCGGATCGAGGTCGTCGTCGAGGACGCGGACGCCGAGGCCGTCATCGACGCGGTGGTGAAGGCCGCGCACACCGGCAAGATCGGCGACGGCAAGGTGTGGGCGCTGCCCGTCGACACCGTCGTGCGGGTGCGGACGGGCGAGCGCGGCCCCGACGCGCTCTGACTGCGGGGCCGCGCCGCTGTCGTTCTCAGTCGAACACGAACGGGCCCGGTGACTGCGGCCCGGCCGCCGTGCAGGTGATGGTGATGCCGAAGACGGTCATCCTCAGCGAGCCGCCGAAGGCCTCCAGGCTGTCGCCGGAGGCCACGGTGCCGCTGAGGGGACCGACCTCGACCGGGGCCCCGGCGGCTATCGCCGGGTTCTCCGTGCCGGTGAAGTCGACGGTGCCGCCGCCGCTCTTCACCAGGGTGAGGGTGGACGAGATCGAGTCCTCTCCCAGCGCGATGGGCGCCGTGATCGCGGAGGACTTGACCGTGAGGGTGGCGGCGGTGCCGTCCTGCGTGGCCGTGAGCGTGGCCTCGCCACTGCCGAAGGCACCGCAGTCCGCGCTGATCGTCGCCGTCTGGGGGGTGACGGCGAGGGCCGCGGGGGCGAAGGCGAGTCCGGTGACCGCGAGGGCCCCGGCCGCCAGCGCCGCACCTGCTCCGATTCGCTTGCATCTCATGGGATTCCGGCTCCCTTTCGTGGGGGGGACCGCTCGGCAGGTGAGTGCGGGCACGCTGCGCGAGAGCCGAACCTGACGGTCCGTCGGAACTTACGGTTCCATTGATGCGCGTGGGGCAGGGGGCGGCAAGGTTGAAAACTGGCCTAATTACCGGCGGTTACAGCGAAGTTCGGCCAGCACGTCAACCAGCGGTCACGGTGGTCCTGACCGTCCCGTCGGGCCCGGCCACCAACACCGGCGTCCCCGCGCCGCCGAGGTCCCGTACCGCCGCCCGGTCCTGTTCGGACGCGGTCTCCGCCTCGGTCACGACCGCCGCCGCCTCCAGCGACCTGGCGCCCGAGGCCACCGCCATCGCCACCGCCGTCTGCAGGGCACTGAGCTTCAGGGAGTCGAGGGCCACGGTGCCCGCGACATAGGTGCGTCCGGTCTCATCCCGTACGGCCGCGCCCTCGGGCACGCCGTTGCGGGCCCGCGCGGAACGGGCCAGGGTGACGATCTTGCGGTCCTCGGGGTCGAGCTCGTTGCTGTCGGTCATGCCCCGAGCATACGAACAGGCACCGCCACTATCCCGCCACGGGGTACATCGCCCCGCGCCGCCCCTCCGGCGACGCCAGCCACTCCAGCTTGGCCGCGGTGTCCGCCTCGTTCAGCGGCGTGTGCAGCACGATCGCCAGGTCCGGCCGCGCCGGCAGCTTCATCACGCTGGACTCGAAGCACAGCAGCCCCACCACCGGGTGGTCCATCTCCTTGCGGATCTGCCCGGCCTCCTCGATGTCCCGCCGCTCCCACAGTTCGGCGAACTCCGCGCTCCCCGCCTTCAGTTCGGCCACCACCGCCTGAAACCCCTCGTCGTCCGGGCTGGCCAGGCAGGCGGCCCGGAACTGCGCGACGACCGTGCGCGCGTTCTGCTCCCAACTCCGCGCGCGGGAGCGGTACATCGGGTCGGTGAAGAAGTCGACGATGCAGTTCTGCGTGATGCCGGGCCGCATCCCGAGGACGGCCGCGGCCGCGTCGTTGTACAGCACGCAGTTGTAGTACGAGTCCATGATGTGCGCCGGGTACGGCATCCACGCGTCGATCAGCCGCCGCAGCCCCTTGCACATGTCCCGCTGCTTGTCCGGCTCGACCTCGGGCACGGGCGGGTTCATGCCGGCGAGGACGTAGAGGTGGCGGCGCTCGGCGTTGTTCAGCCGCAGGACCCGGGCGACGGAGTCGAGGACCTGTGGGGAGACCGAGATGTCCCGGCCCTGTTCCAGCCACTGGTACCAGGAGGCGCCGACGCCGGCGAGAACCGCGACCTCCTCGCGGCGCAGCCCCGGGGTACGGCGGCGGGCGCCACCGTCCGGGAGTCCGGCTTCGGCCGGGCTGACCCGGGCCCTCCGGCTCATCAGGAACTCGCGCAGCTCGCTTCGCCGCCGGGCCTTGAGCTCGTCCACGGGCACGGACCGGTCCCCTCGTGTCTGGTGGTGTGACCACCAGGACAACCTGCCGCTACCCACGGCTATTCCGTCGGCCGCAGGCTCTTGCCCATGGCGATCGACACCACTCCCGCACCCACTCCGCTCGACACCCCACGGCTGTCGACGCGCGACAGACTCGTCCTGCTCGTCCTGTGCGCCGCCCAGTTCATGGTGGCCCTCGACTTCTCCGTGCTGAACGTGGCACTGCCCGTCCTCGGTGCCGACCTCGGCATGAGCCAGTCGGCGTTGCAGTGGGCGGTCACCGCGTTCGCGCTGCCGTCCGGCGGCTTCCTGCTCCTCTTCGGCCGCGTCGGCGACCTGTTCGGCCGCCGACGGCTGTTCCTGACCGGACTCGCCCTGTTCGGGGCGGCCTCGCTGCTGGCCACCTTCGCCTGGGACCCGGCGTCGTTCCTGACCGGGCGGGCCCTGCAGGGGATCGGCGCGGCGGCCATCGTGCCGACCGGGATGTCCCTGCTCACCACGACGTTCGCGGAGGGGCCGGCCCGCGACCGCGCCCTCGGCATCTCGGGCACGCTGCTCTCGCTCGGCTTCACCGTCGGCATGGTGGCCGGCGGTGTCCTGACCGACGTACTGGGCTGGCGCTCCACCATGGGTGTGCTCGCCCTCTTCGCGCTGATCGTGCTGCCTTTGGCCCCCGGTCTGCTGCCGGAGTCCCGCACCCCTGAGCGCCCGCGCCTGGACGTGCCCGGCGCGGTCACCGTCACCGGCGGTCTGCTCTCCGTGATCTACGCCCTGTCGACGGCCGCCGACCGCGGTTTCGGGCATGTCGACGTCATCGCGACCCTGGCCGCGGGTTCGGCACTGCTCACCGCGTTCGTGCTCGTCGAGTCCCGCGCCGAGGCGCCGCTGGTCTCCCTGCCGATGCTGCGTCGGCGCACCGTGGCGTGGGGCAACGTGGGCGGTCTGGTCACCTTCTCGATGATGTCGACGGTGGTGTTCGTGCTGACCCTGTACCTCCAGGAGACCCTGCGCCTGTCCGCCTTCGAGACCGGGCTGGTCTTCGGCGTGCAGGGCGTGCTGTCGGCGGTCGCCGGGGCCTTCGCCGCCAGGGTCATCGGGCGTTTCGGCGCCCGCCGCACGCTCGTCGGCTCGCTCGCCGGGCAGGGTGTGCTGACCGCCGCGATGCTGGGGCTGGACACTCACGTCTGGTCGGTGTGGCTCGCCACGGCCGCCGTCTCCCTGGCGAGCATGTGCCACCTCGGCGCGATCGTCTCCTACGGCTTGACGGTCACGTCCGGTGTCCCCGACGCGGAGCAGGGCCTGGCGACCGGTCTGGTCACCTCCACCCAGCAGGTCGGCATCACCATCGGCATCCCGCTGCTAGGCGTCCTCGCCACCACCTCGTCGGACCTGCTGACAGGCCTCCACACGGTCCTCGCGGTGGAGACGGCGATCGTGCTGGCGGCGGCCGTCCTCGTCGCCGTCGGCCTGCGGGGACGCAAGACGGACGCGGAGACGGTCTCAGGAGCGGTCGAGTCGGAGGCGCTCGGCGCGCGGTAGGCCGGCCACGACCAGGTCGTACGAGTCCTCGATGAGTTCCCGGACCAGCTGGTCCGGGAGTTCGCCGTCGACTGTGACCGTGTTCCAGTGGCGCTTGTTCATGTGCCAGCCGGGGACGATGAGGCCCTCGTGCTCGCGGCGCAGCCGGATCGCCTCGTCCGGGTCGCACTTGAGGTTGGCCTTCAGGGGCCGCGCGTCGAGGTACGACAGGGCGAAGAGTTTGCCCCGCACCTTGAAGACCGAGATCTCCGGGCTGAACGGGAAGTCCTCCACCGCCGCGCTGAAGGACAGGCAGAACGCGCGAAGCTCCTGCGGGGTCATTCCGGCTTCTCCTCCTGCGAGGGCGGCTCCGCCGGGCCCAGCGGCTCCGCCAGCACCGTCACGATCTTGTTCCGGCGGCCGGCCGCGGCCTCCGCGGTCAGGCGCAGTTCCCGGCCGTCGGGCAGGTCGACGACGGACGAGGCACCCGCGATGGGGACCCGCCCCAGCGCCTTGGCCAGCAGGCCGCCGACCGTCTCGACGTCCTCGTCGTCGAACTCCTCCAGGCCGTACAGCTCGCCCAGATCGCTGATGTCGAGGCGGGCCGTGACGCGGAAGCGGTCCTCGCCGAGCTCCTCGATGGGCGGCAGTTCACGGTCGTACTCGTCGGTGATCTCGCCGACGATCTCCTCGAGGATGTCCTCGATGGTGACGATGCCGGCCGTGCCGCCGTACTCGTCGATGACGACGGCGACGTGGTTGCGTTCCTTCTGCATCTCGCGCAGCAGGTCGCCGGCGTTCTTGGTGTCGGGCACGAAGAACGCGGGGCGCATGGCCGTGGACACCTGCTCGGACTCGGCGTCGCGACTGATGTGCGTCTTGCGGACCAGGTCCTTGAGATACACGATGCCGACGATGTCGTCCTCGCTCTCCCCGGTGACCGGGATGCGCGAGAAGCCGGAGCGCAGGGCGAGGGTGAGGGCCTGGCGGATGGTCTTGAAGCGCTCGATCACCACCAGGTCCGTGCGCGGGACCATGACCTCGCGGACCAGGGTGTCGCCCAGCTCGAAGACGGAGTGCACCATGCGGCGCTCCTCGTCCTCGATGAGGGACTCCTTCTCGGCGAGGTCGACCAGGGCGCGCAGCTCCGCCTCGGAGGCGAACGGACCGCGGCGGAAGCCCTTGCCGGGGGTGAGCGCGTTGCCGATGAGGATCAGCAGCGACGGGATCGGGCCCATGATCCTGGCCAGGGGCACCAGGACGTACGCGGAGACCGTCGCGGTGTTCATCGGGTGCTGGCGGCCGATGGTGCGCGGGGACACCCCGACGGCGACGTACGACACCAGGACCATGACCGCGATGGCGACCAGCAGGGCCTGGGTGGTGCCGTCGAACTCCTTCAGGCAGCCGTAGGTGATCAGCGCGGCGGCGGCCATCTCGCAGGCGACGCGGACCAGCAGGGCCACGTTGAGGTAGCGGGTCGGGTCGGCGGCGACCTGGGAGAGCTTGGCGCTGCCGCGGCGGCCGGAGCGCACGGCCTCCTCGGCGCGGAAGCTGGAGACGCGTGCGAGGCCCGCCTCCGCACAGGCGGCGAGCCAGGCCACGACGACCAGGGCGATGGCGCCCAGGGCGAGTTGAGGACTCATCGGCGGGCGTTACGAGACCGTCGGCGCCGGGGACGGGCCGGTCAGGCCCCGCTCCGCGCGCCAGCCGTCCACGATGGCCGCCTGGAGGCCGAACATCTCGGCCTTCTCGTCCGGCTCCTCGTGGTCGTAGCCCAGCAGGTGCAGCACGCCGTGCACGGTGAGCAGTTGGAGCTCCTCGTCCATGGAGTGCTGCGTCTCCGCTTCCTTGCCCTGCTTCAGTGCGACCTCGGGGCACAGCACGATGTCACCGAGCAGCCCCTGCGGCGGCTCGTCGTCGTCCTTGGACGGCGGGCGCAGCTCGTCCATGGGGAAGGACATGACGTCCGTCGGACCGGGGAGGTCCATCCACTGGATGTGGAGCTGCTCCATGGCGTCGGCGTCCACGACGATCACCGAGAGCTCGGAGAGCGGGTGGATGCGCATCCGAGCGAGCGCGTAGCGGGCGATGTCGAGGATCGCCTGCTCGTCGACCTCGGTGCCGGACTCGTTGTTGACGTCGATCGACATGGTGCTGTGTGTGTCTACTTCCCCTTGTGCCCGGACTTGCCCCGGCTCTTGTGTGCGCCGTTCTGGGTGCCGTGCGTGGTGTCGTACTTCTCGTACGCGTCGACGATACGGCCCACCAGCTTGTGCCGGACCACGTCCTGCGACGACAGCCGGGAGAAGTGGACGTCGTCCACGCCGTCCAGGATGTCCTGCACCTGCCGCAGACCGCTCTTCGTCCCGTCCGGGAGGTCGACCTGCGTCACGTCACCCGTGATCACGATCTTCGAGTCGAAGCCGAGGCGGGTGAGGAACATCTTCATCTGCTCGGGGCTGGTGTTCTGGGCCTCGTCCAGGATGATGAAGGCGTCGTTGAGCGTGCGTCCGCGCATGTAGGCGAGCGGCGCGACCTCGATGGTGCCCGCCGCCATCAGCCGCGGGATCGAGTCCGGGTCGAGCATGTCGTGCAGCGCGTCGTAGAGCGGGCGCAGGTACGGGTCGATCTTCTCGTAGAGCGTGCCCGGGAGGAAGCCGAGCCGCTCGCCGGCCTCGACCGCCGGGCGGGTCAGGATGATGCGGTTGACCTGCTTGGACTGCAGGGCCTGCACGGCCTTGGCCATCGCCAGGTACGTCTTGCCGGTGCCCGCCGGGCCGATGCCGAAGACGATCGTGTGCTTGTCGATGGCGTCGACGTAGCGCTTCTGGTTGAGCGTCTTGGGGCGGATGGTGCGGCCGCGCGAGGACAGGATGTTCTGCGTGAGCACCTCGGCCGGGGTCTCCTTGCCGTCGCTCTCGCCGTTGTCGCTCGCCTTGAGCATGGCGATCGAGCGTTCCACTGCGTCCTCCGTCATCGGCTGCCCGGTGCGGAGCACCAGCATCATCTCGTCGAACACGCGCGAAATGAGGGCGACGTCCTTCTGGTCGCCGACCGCGCTGATCTCATTGCCCCGGACGTGGATGTCGGCCGCCGGGAAGGCCTTCTCGATCACGCGCAGGAGGGAGTCGCCGGACCCCAGAACGGTCACCATGGGGTGCTGGGCGGGGACGGTGAGCTGTGCTCTCGCCTGCTCCTGCGCGGGGGTGTGAGCTGTCGATGATTGAGTCATGGGCCGGCGCTGAAGGCCTGCGGTTCCTCCTCGTCACGGCCGCACAGCTGAGGGCGGCCTCGCGATTCCCAGGGTACGACGGGGGAGTGACAACGCCGTAGGGGTTTTGGAGGTGGGGTCGGAAAGACGAGGCGACGGCGGCTCTCGACCGGCCGCTCGGGAGGCGACGGCACTTCTTGGCCGACAGGTACGGGCGGCGGGGGGCACAGGCCGGGGGTCCGGGGGCGGAGCCCCCGGCAGGCCAGGAGGGTCACGCCGAGCGGCGGAAGCCGATCGTGGGAACGGCCCTCCGCAACGGCCAGGGCCTCACCAACTCCTCCGACACCAGCTCCGCCAGGAACCCGTACCTCTCCAGTGCCGCCGGTGACTGCCCCTCGACCGACTGCACCTTCCGCCACCACGCCGCGATCTCCGACCACCCCGGCGCCGACAGCGACCCTCCGAACTCCTGCACCGACAGTGCCGCCGTCAGCCCGGCGAAGGCCAGCCGGTCGGCGAGCGGCCAGTCGGCCAGGGTGCCGGTCACGAACCCGGCGACGAACACGTCACCGGCGCCGGTCGGATCGAGCGCCTCGACGGCGATGGCCGGCACCTCCGCCGTCTCCCCGGTACGCCGGTCCACCGCGTACGCCCCGTCGGCGCCGAGGGTGACCACGGCGAGCGGCACGTACTCGGTCAGGGCGTGGGCGGCGGCCCGGGGGCAGTCCGCGCCCGTGTACCGCATGGCCTCCTCCGCGTTCGGCAGGAACGCCTCGCAGTGCCGCAGGTCGGGCAGGCCCGCCAGGTCCCACGCGCCGGTGTCGTCCCAGCCGACGTCGCCGAACACCCGGGTGCCGTTGCTCGCGGCCTGGGCGATCCAGGGCGCGCTCACGCCGGGTGCGAGGGAGGCGACGGCGGCACGCGCGCGGGACGGGCATGCGGGGGCCGGCTCCTCGGGGGGTGGCTCGTGGCCGTGCGAGACCATCGTGCGCTCCCCCTCGTAGGCCATGGAGACGGTCACCGGGGAGTGCCAGCCGGGCACGGTGCGCGACGGGGAGAGGTCGATTCCCTCGCCGTGTTCCAGGGCGTCCCAGCAGTAGTCGCCGTAGTGGTCGTCACCGAAGGCCGCCGCGAGGGACGTGCGCAGGCCGAGGCGGGCCAGGGCGGTCGCCATGTTGGCGACGCCGCCGGGGCTCGACCCCATTCCGCGCGCCCAGGACTCCGTCCCGCGCACGGGGGCGGAGTCGAGGCCGGTGAAGATGATGTCCAGGAAGACGGTGCCGGTGAGGTAGACGTCCCAGGGCGGGTCGTCCGGTGTGCGCAGCGGGGCGAGGGGGTCGACCTGGCTCTGGCGGTGCGATGCCTTTCCGGCCGGGCCCTTTCCGGCCGGGGCGGTGGACGCGGTCACGATGCGCTCCCTGACGTGGTGCGGATCAGGCCAGTCTGCACCACCTCACCGACGACGTGACGCCGATCACGCCGGACCCACCCGTCCCGTGAGCTCGCGCCGGGCTCTCCCGCGCCCCCGCCACGGCACCGACGAGCCCTACCAGCGGGGCATCGCTGGGGTCACCCATTGCGGGTCGGCGATCCGCATCGCCGCCGCGTCGTCGCGGTCCCGCAGGGCACCGTCGTCGTCCAGCCACCGCTGGTGCAGTGCGGCCAGCCGCTCGTGGTCGAGCTCCACGCCGAGGCCGGGGGCGTCGGACACGGCGACCCGGCCGACTTCGAAGGCGAGCCGCTCGGTGAGGACGTCCTCGGACTGCCAGGGGTAGTGCGAGTCGCAGGCGTGGTGGAGGTCCGGGACGGTGGCCGCCACGTGGGTCATCGCGGCGAGCGAGATGCCGAGGTGGGTGTTGGAGTGCATCGACACGCCGACCCCGAAGGTGCGGCAGACGGCGGCGAGCTGCTGGGTGTTGCGCAGTCCGCCCCAGTAGTGGTGGTCGGAGAGCACGACCTGGACGGCGCCCTCGGTGAACGCCTCCTGGATCTCGGCGAACGTCGTCACGCACATGTTGGTGGCGAGCGGCACGCCGGTGCGCCGGGCGACCTCGGCCATGGCGGGTGTGCCGAGCGCCGGGTCCTCCAGGTACTCCAGGACGTCCCCGAGCTCCCGGGCCACCGTCACGGACGTCTCCACGGACCAGGCACCGTTCGGGTCGAGCCGCAGCGGGTGTCCCGGAAAGGCCTCGGCGAGGGCCTTGATCGCCGTGATCTCCTCGTCGGGCGGGAAGACGCCGCCCTTGAGCTTGAAGGAGGTGAAGCCGTAGCGCTCCGTGAAGCGGCGGGCCTGCTCCACCACTCCGGCCGGGTCGAGGGCCGCGTCCCAGTCGTCCTTCTCGGCCGGCACGCCCTCGGGGTGGCCGGCCCACTTGTAGAACAGGTAGGCGCTGTACTCGACGGCGTCGCGCACCTTGCCGCCGAGCAGCGCGTGCACGGGCAGTCCGAGCGCCTTGCCGAGGGCGTCCAGGCAGGCGACCTCGAAGGCGGAGACGACGGACAGCCGCAGCTTGTCGGCGGTCTGGACACCGCGCAGCCCGCCGACGTCGACGGCGTTCTCGACGCGGGAGGCGTCCACCGCGACCTGGTCCGCGACCGTGAACAGGCCGTTCAGATCGCTGACCTGGCGTCCCTTCAGCTGCTCGGCGAAGGGCCGGGCCAGTTCCAGGTACTTGGCGTCGCCGTAGGTCTCCCCCACGCCGGTGATCCCGTCCGCCGTGACGACCTCGACGATCAGCCGGGGCGTGTACGGCTGGTGCACGCCCTGGGTGTTCAGCAGCGGCGGGTCGGCGACCAGGATCGGCGTGAGCCGTACGCCGGTGATGGTGAGGTTCACGAAGTCGTCTCCTCATGTAGATGCCGTCTATGCATGAGAATGCGGGTTGGGTATGAGAACGTCAACCGCCCGGGCGGCCCGACTACCATCGGCGCATGTCAGACACAGGAGGTGTCCGTGAGGTGAAGTCCGCGGCGCGCACGGTCGAGCTGCTGGAACTCCTCGCAGCGCGCGGCGACCGTCCGGCCCGGCTCCAGGAGCTGGCCGGCGAACTCGGCGTGCCGCGCAGCTCGATGTACGCGCTGCTGCAGACCCTGATCTCGCGCGGCTGGGTCCGCACCGACATCACCGGCTCCCTGTACGGCATCGGCATCCACGCCCTGCTCACCGGCACGAGCTACCTCGACTCCGACCCCCGCGTCCGGGCGGTGCGGCCGTACCTCGACGAGGCGTCCGAGGCACTCGGCGAGACCATCCACATGGCCCGGCTGGACGGCCGGGACGTGGCGTACCTGGCGACGCGGGAGTCGCACGAGTACCTGCGCACGATCAGCCGGGTGGGACGGCGCCTGCCCGCACACGCCGGGGCCCTCGGCAAGGCCCTGCTGGCGGAACGCCCGGACGGGGAACTGCCCGAGGGGCCGTACGAGGCGCTCACGCCGAACTCGCACACGAGCAGGGAGTCCCTGGCCGCCGACCTCGCCCAAATCCGGTCACGCGGCTGGTCCGTGGACCGCGAGGAGGGCGTGCCCGGCATCGTCGGCTTCGGATTCGCCCTGCGCTACGACACCCCGGCACAGGACGCGATCAGCTGCTCGGTGCCGGTCGCCCGGCTCACACCAGGGCACGAGAAGCGGATCGTCGCCGTAATGCGGGAGATTCGGGCGAAGGCCGAGGCGACCGTTCCGGCGGGGCCCGGAGCGGTGCACTGGCGGTAGCGAAAGCGCCGCCGACACCCGACAAAGGGCGCTCGTTTACCCGGGCTTCACCACCCCAAACGCAACGTGCTCCAGATCACACACCCCGGGCTCCCGTGGGTGACTACGTGCTTGATACAAATTGCTCGCGCGTTCCTGTCCGTCGACGGTCGTCGCCCAATCCCCCTTTTCTCCCGCTCCTTTCGCATGCCCTGGGAACGCCCGTGTTCGCCCCCCGCACCACTCCCTGGCCCCTCGTCGCCCTTTTCACGGCCGGGTACCTCGCTCCGTATCTGCTGCCCACCACCGTCGGCAGACTCGACTCGGACCTTCCGCTCTCCGCCACCCAGGCCGGCGCCGTCGGCAGTGCCCTGCTTCTCAGTTCGGCCGCCGCCGGATTCGCCCTGGCCTCCCGGGTCGAACGGGTCGGAGCCCGCACCCTCGCCCGGATCGGCCTCGCCCTGGCCCTGCTCGGCTACGGCGCCGCCGCCCTGACCACCGCGATCCCCGCTGTCGTCGCCGGCGCGATCGTCGGCGGGTTCGGCTCCGGCACGGCCACCACCGTCGCCGCGACTCTCATCGCCGGTGAGCGCGATCCGCACCGGGCCTCCACGGCCGGGCTGCTCAGCGTCTCCGCCCTCGCGGGCGCCGTGTATCTGACGGTGCCGCACCTCGGCCCGGGCCACGGTCTGCCGCTGGCCGCGATCGCCCTGACGGCCCTGGCGGTCTGGCCGCTCACCGGCCGGCTGCCCGTCGGCACGCCCGTCGCGCCCACCCGGCACGACAACGCCCGGCTGCCACACGCCCGTTCGGGGCTGCTGCTGGCCGCCGCGATGGTGTGCTGGTCGCTCGCCCAGAACTCCCTGTGGGGCGTGAGCGGCCGGATCGGCCTCGAGCAGGTGCACCTCGGCGAGGCCACCGTAGGTGTGGTCTTCGCCCTCGGACTGGGCGCAGGCCTGGCCGGGGTCCTCGCGGCGGGCGCCCTGGGGGCCCGCCTCGGACGCGCGATACCCATCGGCGGCGGCACCGTCCTCATCGCCGCCTGCATCGCGCTCAGCGCCTCCGCGACCGACCTGGGGAGCTTCGCGGCCGGCGAGATCGCCTGGAACACGCTCTACCCGGTGGTGCTGTCGTACCTCATCGGGCTCGCCGCCTCGCTCGACCCGCGCGGCCGCTGGGCGGTGCTGGTCGGCTCGGCGTCCTCGCTGGGCACCGCCGCCGGGCCGCTGACCGGCAGTGTGCTGTCGGCGCAGGCCGGGTTCCCGGTCATGGGCGCGGTCCTCGGCGCGGGACTGCTGGTGGTCGCCCTGCCGATGACCGCCGTCGCCCTGCACACCGGCGGACGTCCGCTGCTGCCCGGTGCGATCCGCCGCCGCGGCGGGCACCCGGCCGCCCTGGTCGCCGCCGCCACGGGCACGCCCACCGGCGCGATCCCCGAGATCGGTGCCCCGGAACAGCCGGTGGTGGAGATCGAGGTGGAGACCCCGGCCGTCCCCGCCCAGCGTGCCTACGACAAGGCGGGGTCGGAGGTCTTCTGACCTGCCCGGACTATCCGAAGGTGTACGACTCCACCTCGGCGAGATACCGCGCCCGCAGCTCCTCGTCGTCCTCCAGGAAGGAGGCGAGGAAGGAGTTGCGGGCGAGCTCGCGCAGCCGCTCCTCGGTGAGGCCGAGGGTGGCGCGCACGGCGTCGAAGTTGTCGCCCGCGTAGCCGCCGAAGTAGGCCGGGTCGTCGGAGTTGACCGTGCACATCAGGCCCGCGTCAAGCATGGCGGGCAGCGGGTGGTCGGCGAGGGTGTCGACCGTGCGCAGCCGGACGTTGGACAGCGGGCACAGTGTCAGCGGCACCCGGTCGCGTACCAGCCGCTCCACCAGCGCCGGGTCTTCCACGCAGCGCAGCCCGTGGTCGACGCGCTCCACGCCGAGGATGTCCAGTGCCTCGGTGATGTACTCCGGCGGGCCCTCCTCACCGGCGTGCGCGACCCGCCGCAGACCGAGCGCGGCGGCCCTCTCGTACACCTCGCGGAACTTCACCGGCGGGTGCCCGACCTCGGCCGAGTCGAGGCCGACGCCGGTGATCCGGTCCAGGTACGGCTTGGCCGCGTCCAGCGTGGCCAGGGCCGAGTCGGCGGACTCGTCGCGCAGGAAGCACAGGATCAGCCGGGTCGAGATGCCGTGATCGGCCTCGCTGTTCCCCAGCGCCCGCCACAGCCCTTCGACGACCGTGCCGATGTCCAGGCCGCGGCTCGTGTGGGCCTGCGGGTCGAAGAAGATCTCCGCGTGCCGCACGCCCTGCGCGGCGGCCCGGGCGAGATAGGCGTTCGCCAGGTCCTCGAAGTCCCGCTCGGTGCGCAGGACGGCCATGAGCTCGTAGTACAGGTTCAGGAAGGACTGCAGGTCCTCGAACCGGTAGGCCTCGCGCAGCTCGTCCGTGTCGGCGTACGGCAGCGTGACACCGTTGCGCGCGGCGAGCTCGAAGGCGAGTTCCGGTTCCAGGGTGCCTTCGATGTGAAGGTGCAGTTCGGCTTTGGGGAGGGACATCAACTCATCGTACGGCCGTTTCACCGACGCTTCGGAACCGGCACCCTGAGCAGATCGTGGGCCACGGTCAGCTCGCCGTCGTACCCGGCGGCCCGGGCCTGCCGCTCGAACTCTCCCCCACTCTCGGCTTCGCTCGAGCGGGAGGGGCCCCCACGATCCGTATAGCGCTGGCTGAAGTGGGTCAGCACGAGGTGCCGCACCCCGCCGTCCCGGGCCACCCGTGCCGCCTGACCCGCTGTCAGGTGTCCGTGCTCGACGGCGAGTTCCTCGTCCTCGTCGAGGAACGTCGACTCGATGACGAGCATGTCGCAGCCCTCGGCGAGCGCGTGGACGCCGTCGCACAGCCGGGTGTCCATGACGAACGCGAAGCGCTGCCCGCGCCGTGTCTCGCTGACGTCTGCCAGGCTGACCCCGCCGAGTTCTCCCTCGCGCTGGAGGCGGCCGACGTCCGGGCCCTTGATGCCGTGCGCGGCGAGCCGCTCGGGCAGCATGCGGCGGCCGTCGGGCTCGACGATCCGGTAGCCGTACGACTCCACCGGGTGCGACAGCTTCCGGGCCTCGAGCGTGTAACCGTCCGTACGGGCGAGGGGCCCGTCCGCGGCGACCGGGGCCTCGGTGATGCCGACGGTCTCGCGGTAGGCGGTGGCGTACCGGAGCCGGTCGAAGAAGCGCTGCCCGGAGCGGGGGTAGTGGGCGGTGATCTCGTGCGGGACCTTGTCGAGGTTGATGCGCTGGATCACACCGGCGAGGCCGAGGGAGTGGTCACCGTGGAAGTGCGTGACGCAGATCCGGTTCAGGTCGTGCGCGGCGACCCCGGCGCGCAGCATCTGGCGCTGCGTGCCCTCGCCGGGGTCGAACAGGATGCCTTCGCCGTCCCAGCGCAGCAGGTAGCCGTTGTGGTTGCGGTGCCGGGTCGGGACCTGGCTGGCGGTGCCGAGGACCACGAGTTCACGTACGGACAAGGCGGACTACCCGGGGGGCCATTCGAGGCCGCGGCCGCCGAGCACGTGGCCGTGCACGTGCCAGACCGTCTGGCCGGCGCCGCTGCCGGTGTTGAAGACGAGGCGGTAGCTGTCGAGCTTCTCCTCGTCGGCGACAGCCTGGGCCTCGCGGAGCACGTCCGCGGTGAGGGCCGGGTCGGCGGCGGCGAGGGCGGCGGCATTCTCGTAGTGGGCCTTGGGGATGATCAGGACGTGGGTGGGGGCCTGGGGGTTGATGTCGCGGAACGCGATGGTCGTCTCCGTCTGGCGGACGATCGTCGCCGGGATGGTGCCTGCGACGATCTTGCAGAACAGGCAGTCTTCCTGGGGCTCCCCTGCCATGTCTCCTCCGAGGGTTGGGCCGGTGCGGTCCGACTTGGGCATCGTATCGTCGTCGGGTGCGGGTGCGTTGTGGCTGGTCGCGCCCACGCGGCGGAGCCGCAAATCGACACAGCCCCGCGCCCCTCAGGTCGACAAGCCCGGGGGCGTTTTCGCCGGTACTGCCTCCAGTGCCTGCAACGCCAGTCGGATGGCCTCGTCCAGTTGGGTGTCCCTGTCCGCCGCGTAGTCCTGCGGGCGTTGGACGATCTCCACGTCCGGGTCCACCCCGTGGTTCTCCACGCCCCACTCGTAGCCCTCCAGCCAGAACGCGTACTTGGGCTGGGTGACCAGGGTGCCGTCGACCAGGCGGTAGCGGCTGTCGATGCCGATGACGCCGCCCCAGGTGCGGGTGCCGACGACCGGGCCGAGGCCGAGGGCCTTGATCGCCGCGTTGACGATGTCGCCGTCGGATCCGGAGAACTCGTTGGCGACCGCTACGACGGGGCCGCGCGGGGCGTCCTCCGGGTAGCTGTAGGGGCGCATGCCGCGCGGGACGGCCCAGCCGACGATGCGGCGGGCCAGCTTCTCGACGACCAGCTGGGAGGTGTGGCCACCGCGGTTCTCGCGGACGTCGACGACCAGGCCCTCACGGGCGACCTCGACGCGCAGGTCGCGGTGGATCTGGGCCCAGCCGGGGGCCTGCATGTCGGGGACGTGCAGATAGCCGAGGCGGCCGCCGGACTTCTCGTGGACGTAGGCGCGGCGGTCGGCCACCCAGGCGTGGTAGCGCAGGGGTTCCTCGTCGGCGACCGGGACGACGACGGCGTGCCGGGGGTCGCCGCCGCCGGACGGGGAGATGGTCAGCTCCACCGGCTTGTTCGCCGTGCCGATCAGCAGCGGGCCGGGGCCGAGAACGGGGTCGACCGGCTGTCCCGCGACCGCGACGATGGCGTCCCCTGGGCGGACCGCGACGCCGGGCGCGGCCAGCGGGCTGCGGGCGTCCGGGTCGGAGGTCTCGGAGGGCAGGATGCGGTCGACCCGCCAACTGCCGTCCTCGTGGCGGGAGATGTCGGCGCCGAGCAGGCCCTGCCGGGGGCCGCCGCCGTGTCCGCCGCGCGGGATGACGTAGGCGTGCGAGGTGCCGAGCTCGCCCTGGACCTCCCACAGCAGGTCGACCAGGTCGTCGTGGGTGGCGAGCCGCTCCACGACCGGGCGGTAGCGGTCGAGGACGCCGTCCCAGTCGACGCCGCTCATGTCCGGCCGCCAGAAGTGGTCCCGCATGATGCGGCCGTTCTCGTCGAACATCTGGCGCCACTCGGCCGCCGGGTCGACGAACTGGCGCACCCGGCCCAGGTCGACGGTGATGTTGGAGTCGCTGTCGTCGTCGCTCGAGGCGCGCCGGTCGCTGGGGACGACCTTCAGCCGTCCGTCGGTCCACAGCAGCACCCGCTTGCCGTCGCCGCTGACCGCGAAGTGGTCGGCGTCGACGGCGAGATGCTCGACGCGCTGCTGGGTGAGGTCGTAGCGCTCCAGCTCGGACTTGGGGTCGGGGTCGTCCGGGGTGGCCCGGGACGCGCCGAGCACCCCGGCGACCGGGTGTCGCAGCCACAGGACGCCGTCCTTGGCGGCGCGCAGGTTGGTGTAGCGGGCGGCCTCGACCGGGAAGGGCACGATGCGGTCGGCGAGGCCTTCGAGGTCGATGCGGGTGGTGGGGGTGCCCTCGCTGTCGGGGGTCTCCTCCCGGTCGGGCGTCTCGAAGGACCGGCCGTGCCGCTGCGGCCCGAACGGGGAGGGCGTGGTCGCCGCGAGGGTGATCAGGTGCGGCCGGGCGCCCACCACGAAGGCCAGGTCGAAGACGTGCTCGTCGTAGACGGGGTCGAAGGAGCGGGTCGAGAGGAACGCGAGGTGCTTGCCGTCCAGGGTGAACGCGGGCGCGTAGTCCTGGAAGCGCAGCGGGGTGGCCTCGGTGACCGACAGGTCGGTGGTGTTGGCGAGTTTCAGCTGGCACAGCGGCCGGGGGCCGGGGTGGGACCAGGCCAGCCAGGACGAGTCGGGCGAGAAGACCAGGCCCGACACATCGCCGTCCTCGCTGCGGTCGACCTCCCGCACCTCGCCCGTCTCCCGCTCCACCAGCAGCAGGCGCCCGTCGTGGCAGGAGACGGCGGCACGGCTGCCGTCGGGCGCCATGGCGAGGTCCAGCACCCGGCCGAGCTGCCCGGCGGCGATCCGGCGGGGTGTCGCGCCCGGGGCGAGTCCGGTGGCGGGCGCGAACTCCAGCGCGTCGTCGCCCTCGGCGTCCGTCACCCACACCACCCACTGCTCGCCGTCCGCCCGGAACGTCCGCGGCAGCCGGGCCCGCACGCCGGGCGTGGCGGCCAGCGCGCGGGCCGGGCCGGAGCGGTGGGTGACCCAGTGCACGGAGCCGCGTACGGCGACGGCGCTGCCGCGTGCGGTGTGGTCCGGGGACGCCGAGCCGAACCACCGGGAGGCGTTCACCGGGAACGGCTGGAGATCGGCGCGCTGTCCGCCCAGCCGCACGTCCAGCCGCCGCGGCTCGGCGCCCTCCAGGTCGTCCAGCACCCACAGTTCTCCGGCGCTGGAGTAGACGACTCGGGTGCCGTCGGTCGCGGCGTGCCGGGCGTAGAAACCGTCGAGAGCGGTGTGGCGGCGCAGGTCGGAGCCGTCGGCGAGGGAGGAGTAGAGCGCTCCGGTGCCCTCGTGGTCGGAGAGGAAACCGATACGGTCCCCCACCCACAGCGGGTACTCGATGTTGCCGTCGAGGTTCTGGTGCAGCCGCACGAACTCCCCGTCGTCCTCGGGGTCGATCCACAGCTTGCCCGCCGTGCCGCCGCGGTACCGCTTCCACCAGGCCGCCTCGCGTCCCATCGGCGCGGACAGCAGCACCGTGTGCGGGCCGTGGGCCACGTCGCCGACGGGCCCGTACGGCAGGGTGGTGGCCGGGCCGCCGTCGAGCGGGACGGCACGTGCCCAGGTGCGGCGCAGGCTCGCCTGGCCCTGGGTGCTGATCGCCAGGACCTCGCCGTCCGGGGTCCAGCCGCGCACCTGTGTCTTGAGACTGCCCCAGTACGTCAGCCGCTTGGCCGGACCGCCGTCGACCGGGGCGATGAACACCTCGGGGGCGCCGTCACGGGTGGAGGTCCAGGCGACGGTGGTGCCGTCGGGCGAGATGCGGGGCTGGGTCACCGGCATGTTGTCGGCGCTGACCCGCCAGGCCCGGCCGCCGTCGAGTGGAGCGAGCCACACGTCGTCCTCGGCGGTGAAGGCGACCAGGTCGCCGTGCACATGGGGGAACCGGAGGTAAGCAGGCGATGTCACCCGATCACCCTATGCAGGGACGACGCCGCGCGGACAGGGTTCGGATCACTTGCCCTCGACGGGGCGGCAGTCCGGGTACCGCTCGCACCAGATGGTCTGGGTGACGGTCACGGTGACCGTCGGCCCGGGCTGCCCGTTCGGGGGCCCGCCGACGGGCGGCGGGCTGGTGGACTCGCAGTCGCCGAGCCGCTCGGTCCG
>NZ_JBEOXI010000077.1:0-31332 GCF_040296465.1 Streptomyces sp. NPDC002130 | reverse complement strand
GAGATGGCGTGACAGTTCGTGAACGCTAGCCCGGTAATCCCGCCGCCCGTGCCCTCCGGCCAGCCGCCCCGGCCAGCGCGCCCCGCCGCCTCGTCGCCCGCCCCTCCAAGTGACCAGGTACCCGTACCGCCGCTCCCCGCCGAGCCGCCGTCCGCCGTCCCACCGTCCGAAGAGCCGCCGTCCGTACGCGCGCGTCCCGCCGGGTCGTCGCCCGGGACGGTCCCACCCCCGACCACCAACCCCTCTCCCGACGAGCACAGCCCCCGGATCGAGCGCCCCGCGCCCGTCTCCCGGTCCCGTGCTCACGTCGGCACGCGGCCGCCCACGTACGACGCCGAACCCACCGCTCTCCCGGCCGCCGATCCTGACGATCTCGACGATCTGGTGGCGGACACCGTGCTGGACGGGGCCCGGTACGGGGCCTGTACGGTGCGGGCCGTCTCCCTGCGGGGGGACTCCGCGCGGTATCGCGGAGAACCCCGCCGGGATGCGCTGCTCACCGCCCGGTTCGGCACGGGGGAGCACGCGCTGCTGCTCGTGGCGATGGCGACCGGCGCCCGGGCCAGGCCCGGGGCGCACCGGGCCGCCGCCGAGGCCTGTCATTGGATCGGGCGAGCCGTCGGGCGCAGCCACGCACGGCTGGTGGAGGACATAAGGGACGGCCGGCGCGGCGACCTGAAGTCCGGGCTGCACCGGCTCACCGACCGCAGCCTCGGCAAGCTGCGGGCCAGCGCCTCCGAGCAGGGCGTCGACCCCGGGGAGTACGCGGCCAGCCTGCGCTGCCTGCTGCTGTCGGCCGACCCCGAGTGCCGGACCCGGGTGTTCTTCGGAGTCGGACCGGGCGGACTGTTCCGGTTGCGGGAGGGGGAGTGGCAGGACATCGAGCCGCAGGTCGCCGAGGTCAAGGGCGAACCCGTCCTGGGCTTCGGCTCGCCGCCCTCCGAGACCCCCGAGGGCGACCGGCTCACCATGGACCTGGGCATCCCGACCCCGCCCAGCCCGTACGAACCGGCCCCGGAGCCGCCCCGCGAGCCCTTCCGCTTCCGGACCTCCGTCGCCCGCCCGGGTGACACGCTCCTGATGTGCAGCGGCGGCCTCGCCGACCCCCTGCGTGGCGAGCCCGAACTGGGCGAGTACCTCGCCGAGCGGTGGTCCCGCCCCGACCCGCCCGGCCTCGCCGCGTTCCTCGCCGACTCCCAAGTAAGGGTCAAGGGTTATGCGGACGACCGTACGGCCGTCGCGGTGTGGGAGGCGTGAGCGCGACCCGTGTGACTTGATGGAACCCGGAGGGATCCCAGGAGACCGAAGGGGCAGACGAGAACCATGGCCAAACAGAACGTCGCGGAACAGTTCGTCGACATCCTGACCCGCGCCGGAGTCAAACGGCTCTACGGCGTCGTCGGCGACAGCCTCAACCCGATCGTCGACGCCGTCCGCCGCAACTCCGCCATCGACTGGATCCACGTCCGGCACGAGGAGACCGCCGCCTTCGCCGCCAGCGCCGAGGCGCAGATCACCGGCGGGCTCGCGGCCTGCGCCGGCTCCTGCGGCCCCGGCAACCTCCACCTCATCAACGGCCTTTACGACGCCCACCGCTCCATGGCCCCGGTCCTCGCCCTCGCCTCGCACATCCCGTCCAGCGAGATCGGCCTCGGCTACTTCCAGGAGACCCACCCCGACCGGCTGTTCGCCGAGTGCAGCCACTACAGCGAGATGATCTCCAGCCCGCAGCAGATGCCGCGGCTGCTCCAGACCGCCATCCAGAACGCCGTCGGCCGCAGCGGCGTCAGCGTCGTCACCCTGCCCGGCGACATCGCCGACCGGCCCGCCCCGGAGAAGGCCGCCGAGACCGCCCTCGTGACCTCCCGTCCGACGGTCCGCCCGGGCGACGCCGAGATCGACCGGCTCGTCGAGATGATCGACGAGGCCGGCAAGGTCACCCTCTTCTGCGGCAGCGGCACCGCCGGAGCACACGCCGAGGTCATGGAGTTCGCCGGGAAGATCAAGTCCCCGGTCGGGCACGCCCTGCGCGGCAAGGAATGGATCCAGTACGACAACCCCTTCGACGTCGGCATGAGCGGGCTGCTCGGCTACGGCGCCGCCTACGAGGCCACTCACGAGTGCGACCTGCTGATCCTGCTCGGCACCGACTTCCCCTACAACGCCTTCCTCCCCGACGACGTCAAGATCGTGCAGGTCGACATCCGGCCCGAACACCTCGGCCGCCGCTCCAAGCTGGACCTCGCGGTGTGGGGCGACGTACGGGAGACGCTGCGCTGCCTGATCCCGCGGGTGAAGGAGAAGAAGAACCGCCGCTTCCTCGACCGGATGCTGAAGAAGCACGCCGACGCCTTGGAGGGGGTGGTCAAGGCGTACACCCGCAAGGTCGAGAAGCACACGCCGATCCACCCCGAGTACGTGGCGTCCGTGCTCGACGAAGTGGCCGCCGACGACGCCGTGTTCACCGTCGACACCGGCATGTGCAACGTCTGGGCCGCCCGCTACATCTCACCCAACGGCCGCCGCCGCGTCATCGGTTCCTTCTCCCACGGCTCGATGGCGAACGCACTGCCCATGGCGATCGGCGCCCAGTTCACCGACCGCAAACGGCAAGTCGTGTCGATGTCCGGCGACGGCGGCTTCTCCATGCTGATGGGCGACTTCCTGACGCTGGTGCAGTACGACCTGCCCGTGAAGGTCGTCCTGTTCAACAACTCCTCCCTCGGCATGGTCGAGTTGGAGATGCTGGTCGCCGGCCTCCCGTCGTACGGTACCGCCAACAAGAACCCCGACTTCGCCGCCGTCGCCCGCGCCTGCGGTGCGTACGGGGTGCGCGTCGAGAAGCCCAAGGACCTGCCCGGGGCCCTGAAGGACGCCTTCAAGCACAAGGGACCCGCCCTCGTCGACGTCGTCACCGACCCCAACGCGCTGTCCATCCCGCCGAAGATCAAGGCCGAGATGGTGACCGGGTTCGCCCTGTCCGCCTCGAAGATCGTGCTGGACGGCGGGGTCGGCCGGATGCTGCAGATGGCCCGCTCCAACCTGCGCAACGTGCCCCGCCTTTAGCTGTAGGGCGTCCACGCACGTGCGGAGGTGTCGTACACGTGGCGGGGCAGGCCCTTGATGCCGCTGGTCCGGAACGGGCGGCCGTCGTCGTCGATCCGGACCGTGCCCGTGCGGCCCTGGGAGGACCAGTCCAGCTCCAGGTACCAGCGGCAGTCGCACCCCTGGGTCCTGGCGTTGACCAGCAGCACCTCCGGGTCCTGGGCGGAGACGCGGTAGGGCATGCGCACCGCCGGGATCGGCGTACCGGCGTCGCTCCCGGCGACCGCGCGGGCGATGGGGCGGTCCTTGTCCAGGTTCACGTCGAAGGAGCGCGGGGTGATCGAACCCCCGCAGCCCCGGTCCATGGCGTAGGCGTCGCCCCGCGCCGGTGCCGTCCGCCCCGCCACGCGCACGCGCAGCGCCTCCAGCACGACGGCCGTGTCGGTCCGCCCCTGCACGGTCAGCCGTACGAGCGTCTCGCCGCCGTGCACCGCGTCCTGCGACGCGGCCCAGACCCCGGCGTCCTGGGGGACAGGCGGCGGGGGCACCTGAGAAGGCGGCTTGGCGACGACGTAGTCGTGACCGCAGCCCAGCTTCCAGGCCTGGGAGTTGGCGGACCAGGTGAGGGGTGGCGCGGGGGCGGTCCCGCCGGCGGGCGGGGTGGAGCGGACGGAGGGGGACGAGGAGGGTTTCAGCCGCTTCGGGGCGGCGGAGGGGGAAGTGTGCCGGGGAGCGGGGGAGGTGCCGCTCGGGGTGGGGGAGGGGCTCCTCCGGTCCGGAGCTTCCGTCTTCGCTGTACCGGTCGGGGCCGGAGCGGCGGTACCGGGCCGGTCGCCGGCGGACGCACGCCGCCCGTCCGGCAGCGCGGCGAGGCTCCCGAGCACCGCGAGCACCGCGCAGGCGGCGGCGACTCCGACCGCGACACGTCTGCGGCGGTACCAGGGGCGGCCGGGGAGCGGGTCCGCTTCCGCGGGGATCTCGACAGGGCCGTCCACCGTGGCGGTGTCCGTGGCGGTGTCCGTGTCCGCGTCCGTGTCCGTTTGCCTGTCCGTATCCGTTTCCGCGCCTGCTTCCGCCGTACCGGCAGCGCCTGCCGTCCGGGGACGCTGCCGCGCCGCCACCGCGAGCAGCCAGCGGCGGTGAAGCTCCAGGCGTTCCTCCGGGGACGCCCCGCACAGGGTGGCGAAGCGCTCCACGGGGGCGAAGTCGACCGGGACCGCGTCGCCCGCGCAGTAGCGGTGCAGGGTCGAGGTGTTCATCGCCAGGCGGCGGGCCAGCGAACCGTAACTGCGGTCCGTGCGCTCCTTGAACGTCCTCAGCAGCGCCGCGAACTCCCCGACGTCGTCGACGTCGTCCTGTGTCGACACCGTTCCCCCCGTCTCATGGGTCCGAACCGGCCCGGAACGGCATCCCAGGCACCCCATGTACCTGCACGTCAGACGGGCTGGGATGGTTCCACCGGGCCCGATCGGATGCGGGCTGTTGCATCCGCCCGGCGGGACCGCTGATGCTCTTGGTGTCGCACCGACCAGGTCCGGGCCGACCAGCCGGCCTCGGGGCGGCATCCGACACACACATTCACCCACGGGGGACACCCATGCCCATGCGCATCCGAACGAGCGCTCTCACCGCACTCACCGTCGCCGCCCTCGCGGCGGGCACGGTCCTCACGGCACCGGAGGCCGGCGCCGCACCGAAGGCCGCCGCACCGAAGTTCCTGTCGGCGTCCCAGCTGCCGCCGCACCCGACCTCGGCCTGGACGGCCGGCCCGGTCACCGAAGGGTTCCCGGAGGGACTCGGCTTCTGCGTGGATACGGAGGGCGTGCCCTCCTACGACTACCGGCACCGGGAGTTCCGGACCGACCTGGACACCGGCGCCGTGCAGCTGACCGTCGTGGCGGACACAGCCGCCCTGGCCAAGGCCCTGGCGAAGCACTACGACGACCTGATCCGCACCTGCGCCGACCGCATCGAGCAGAACGACCCGGACGTCAAGGCCGAGGGCCGGGACTACGGTTCGCTGCCGGTCGAGGAAGGCGCCCGCGTCCGCGGCCTGCACACCGAGACGTCCTGGGGCGCCACGGACATCTCGCTGCTGTCCGTCGGACGCGACGGCAGGACGGTCACGGTCGTGAGGTGGGGCCAGATGGGCGACTTCGGGGACGCCCCCGTCGGCGCCTTCAAGAAGACGACGACCACCGCCGTCAACAAGCTGTACTGACCGCGCCCGACGTAAGACCGGGGCCGTCCTCCCGCCACGGGGGTGGGGAGGACGGCCCCGTACCGGTTCCGGCGGCCGTCAAGACCGTCGTACTTCGGCCAACTTCACCGGAGTGCCGCGCACGGGGGCCCACCGCCCCAGCCCTTCACGGGGTACGCAGGGATCGACAGCCGGCCGTCGGCCCATCGTCCGATCTCCGGCGGTCAGGATCCGGCCGGGGACGCCGACCGGCTACCCTCTTGTCCCCCTCTCCTCCATCGCCGTACCGCTCAGCGGCCCGCAGCCCCGGCCGCTCGCCCCGTTCCGGTGGCCGAACACCCGGTCGTTGACGATTCGACATGACTGCCGCGTTTCCGATGGGGCATGGATCCCCGTGAACGTGTTCGAGCAGAGGGGAACCGACATCGGCGCGCGGGCGGGGGTCATGGAGAGGCAGGCACGACGAGGCGGTCCCATAGCGATCGGGGGCTTCTCGGCGAAGACGGTGGAGGACAGGACCGACGATGTCACGGAACACGATCCGGCGGCGCAGTTGAGGCGCCGACTCGGACGGGCGGACCTGCGGGCCGTCCCGGAAGCCCGCAAGGCCCTGCGGGAACTGCTCGGGCAGTGGGGGAAGCACGGGCAGTGCGACGTGGCCGAACTGCTCACCAGCGAGCTCGTCACCAACGCGATCGTCCACACCGACCACGACGCGGTCCTCACGGCCACCGTCGGACCCCGCGGACTGCGGGTGGAGGTCCGGGACTTCGTGGCCCGCAGACCCCGACTGCGCGCACCAGTCGCCGACGAGGGCACGAACGGCAGGGGCCTGTTCCTGGTGCAGGCCCTCGCGGACGCCTGGGGTGTCCGGCCGCACGGCGTGGGCAAGGCCGTCTGGTTCGAGCTGGGGGCCGGGGCGGCGTGAACGCCGAGGGGGCGCGGCCCGCAGGCCGCGCCCCCTCGCCGCTTCGCCACGGCTCGGCTAACCGAACTGCTGCTCAAGGTCCTTGAGCTTGCGCTCCAGGGAGTCCAGACGCGGCAGCGCCATCGTGTCGTCCTCCGCGGTGAGGTCGACTGTCACCGGGTCAGTTCCTTTGCGCACCGGCTGAAGGGAGGGACGCGAGCGCACGGGCAGGGGGTCCGGCGCGGATATGGCAGGCTCCGCGGAGACCTGCGAGGAGCCGCGCTCCACCTGCACCTCCAGCTGCCGTCCGCCACCCCGGCCGAAGTGGCCGCGGTGGCCGCGGCTGATCGCCTTCAGCTGGGCCCGCTCCACGCGCTGCTGATCGCGCCGCCGCTGCCGGGTCTCTTCCTTCTTGCGCTTGTCGTCGCGCACCTCGTCGACCGCCTCGTCCAGACTGCGCACACCCTCGAGGAGCATCAGCGACCAGGCGCGGTAGGTCTCCCGGGGGGCCCGCAGCCAGCGCACCATGCGGATCTGCGGCAGCGGGCGGGGCACCAGGCCCTGCTCCCGCAGGGCGGCGCGGCGGGTCTGCTTCAGCGCGCGGTCGAAGAGGACCGCCGCCGACAGGGACATGCCCGCGAAGAAGTGGGGGGCACCCGCGTGGCCGACGCCCCGGGGCGCGTGCACCCAGTTGAACCAGGCCGCGGCGAAGGCGAACGTCCAGACCAGTATCCGGGAGCCGAGCGCCGCGTCACCGTGGCTGGCCTCGCGCACCGCGAGGACGGAGCAGAACATCGCCGCACCGTCCAGGCCGAACGGGACGAGGTACTGCCAGCCGCCCGAGAGCCCGAGGTTCTGCTCGCCGAAGCCGACCAGGCCGTGGAAGGAGAGCAGGGCGGCGACGGCCGCACAGCAGAAGAGGAGGAGGTAGGAGAGGGTGCCGTAGAGGGCTTCCTTGCGTCTGCGGCGTTCCTCGCTGCGCTCCCAGGAGTCGTCCGCGCTCGTGTCCTTGACCGAGGAGCGCTTGCCGCGCGCGAGCACCGCCACCGCCGCCAGCATGCCCAGGAGAAGCACGGCGCCCGGAAGCAGCCAGTTCAGCGATATGTCGGTCAGTCTCATCTGGGTGGTCCCTTGCATTGGGATAGGGCGTAACGCCCGCCATAGTGGCCCAATCCCATCGACCCTCAGGGGGTTTCGGGGCAAGAGGCCGCCAAGGAAGTGCAAGGGAATGCCCAGGGCGGCGTTCTGCTCGAACTGCCGCTTGAGGTTCGGGAGTTGAGTTCGAACAAGACTACCCGTACGAGTGGTTCTCCGGAAAGTTCCCGTGACACGTGGGGATGATGTGAATCGCCTGTGGGTACGTGGGTGCCCGGTTCGCGATGATCTTACGGGACGGCGGGGAGACGGACCCCGCCCGTGCCTCAACCGGCCGTCGCCAGCAGCTTGGTGACGCGGTCCGTGTCGCAGGTGCGCGGGCAGGTGGCGCAGGTGTCCTCCGGGCGCAGCGTGTAGAACATGCAGCAGCTCGCGCGGTCCCGGGTGAGCAGCGGCTCGCCACCCGGGCCGGTCAGCTCCCGGAACGCCGCCGTGCCGACGTACGGCTTGGTCGCCCCCGGCAGGAGCAGCTCCAGCTCGCGCATCGCACGCCGCTCCTCGATCTCGCCGAGCAGCTGGGCGATGTACCACAGCCCTTCGACGATCTCGTCGGTCGCCATACCCCACAGGGCCCGCCCGCGGCGCCGCATCCGGGGGCCGAAACCGGTCAGCACCGGCTCCAGGTGCTCGGCGACCGCGGCCCGTACCTCCGCCCGTAGCGCCTCCTCGTCGGGGACGACCCTTGCGCCGGGCAGCGCGACCGCCTCGTCGCCGGGCAGGCAGGCGAAGCCGGCGGGGCGGACGGCCAGGTGTCCGAGGGCGTGGCCCGGGGCGGTGCGGTCGTAGGAGACATGGGTCACGGGGTAGCGGGGGACCCGGCGGTGCAGGAACCACGGCACGGTGATCAGGAGGCAGGCGGGCCAGGCGTAGCGGTGCAGGCCGAAGCTTGCGACGACGTCGGGGCGGGCCTGCGTGCCGTAGTCCCGCTGGATCTGGTCCACGTCCCAGGCCAGGAAGCGGTCGAGGGCGGGGCCGGCGGCCGCGAGGTCGGCGGCGGTGGTCCAGCCGGGGCCGTGCGGGGTCTCGTCCGCTGCGTCCAGTTCGGTGACGGCGAGCCCCGGGAGTGCCTCGGCCAGGCGGGCGTAGGCGCCGGAGACGGCCGAAAGGGGCGCAGGCATGTGATCACCGATCCGTCGGGTGAAACGGGGTTCTTGAAGGTAAGCCTAACCTTACTCAAGATCTTGAAAAGTTGAACGAAGATTTGCACTCGGGGCCGGGGCGCTTATGGTGCTTGACGGACGAGTAACAACCCGCCGTAATGACCCCAAGTACCGATACGTCAGGAGGAGGACCCGTGAGGCAGGGAGCGCAGGGCTCCGCGGAAACGGGGACTCCGTGGGGGGCGGGGGGAGCGGCCGCGCCGGGTGGTTCCGGTGTGCCAGGTGGTTCTCTGGGGCCCGGTGGGCCGGTGGGGTCGGCGGAGCAGGCGCGGGTGCCGCGGCAGGCCGGAACGGTGCGGGGCGAGCACACACACAGTGAACCGCCCGCGCCGGTCGCCCCGCGGGTCCGGCCGGTGGTCCAGCGGGCCTCGGTGCGCGGGCAGATCCTGGACGCGCTGCGGGCCGCGCTGGTGGCGGGGGATCTGCGGCCCGGAGAGGTGTACTCGGCGCCGGTGCTGGGCGAGCGGTTCGGGGTGTCGGCGACGCCGGTCCGCGAGGCCATGCAGCAACTGGCCCTCGAAGGGGCCGTCGAGGTCGTGCCGAACCGTGGGTTCCGGGTGGTCGAGCGGGGAGTGCGGGAACTGGGCGAGCTTGCCGAGGTCCGGGCGCTGATCGAAGTCCCGGTGATGCTGCGGCTGGCCCGTACCGTGCCCGTCGAACGCTGGGCCGAGCTGCGGCCTCTCGCCGAGGCGACGGTCCGCGCGGCGTCCTCGGGCTGCCGCGCGACCTACGCGGAGTCCGACCGGGGGTTCCACCGGGCGGTGCTGTCCCTCTCGGGCAACGTGCAGCTGGTCCGCATCGCGGAGGACCTTCACCGCAGGGCGCAGTGGCCGCTGGTCGGGGGTGGACGGGGAGTTCGGGGGCGGGCCGAGCTGCTGGCGGACGCGCACGAGCACACGGCGTTGCTGGACGCGCTGGTCGCACGGGATCTGGATGTGGTGCGGGCGCTGGTGGGCGAGCATTTCGCGGGGGCGGCTGTCGCCGGCTGAGTCGCGCCTTCTCGTCGGTAGTGGGCGGGGCCGCTACGGGCGGGCGCGCGGGTGGCCCCGCCTTCGCGCCGGGTGGGGGTGCGCGTCTTCGCGTGACGCCGGGTGGGGGTCGGGGCCGCGCCGCGGGTGTCCGTCCTCGGAACGGCGCGATGGGCCCACTTACCGACTGACTGGCGTTGACGCGCCAACCGCTGCGGGCGGACCCCCCCCCGACACGACCCCTTCTCGCCGTGAGCGGGTGAGGGTGCGTCTGCGCTCAGCCTGCGGACCCACCCGGCCTCAGCCCCGCCGCCGGGTACCCCGCACCCCCCTCAAGCCGTCGCAGCCGGTGGTACCGGCGGAGCCAACTGGCGGGCCAGCCAGGTCGGTACGCCTCCAAGGAGGCGGAACAGCCGGCGGGCCTCCTCCCGGAGTCGGGACGCCTCCGGCTCCGTCTCGGTGTCGGCGAGGGACACCAGCGCCGGGGCCGTACCGACGAGATAACCCAGCTCCTCCCGGATCCGCAGCGACTCCGCGAATCCGTGCCGCGCCTCCGCCAGCTCCCCTTCACGCAGGGCGAGTCCGGCCAGGTGACGCCAGGTGAACGACAGCAGCAGCGGGTCGGAGTGCGCCGTCGCGCCCGCGTGGGCACGGCGGTACGCGGCGCGGGCGGCCTGGGGCGCGCTCGTCAGGTTCTCCGCCAGGAGCCCGCGACGGAAGTCGAGCAGAGCCCGCGCCGGAGCCCCCGGAGGGACCAGCGCCGCCGCCCTGCCGAGCGCGGCCCTTGCCTCGTCGGCCCGGTCCCGTACCGCGAGCAGCGTCGCCGCGTAGGCCAAGTACCCGCGTTCACAAGCGGCCGCGCCCCGTTCGTCGTCGCTGTGGGCCATCGCCTCGGCCGTGCGCAGCGCGTCCTCCGCCTCCTCCCAGCCCTGCTCGGTGTACAGACACCGTTCGACCAGCAGCGCCGCGCGTTGCAGCGCCGCCGCCGGTGTGGCCGGCAGCAGCAGGGCGGCCGCGTCTGCCCAGCATCCGCGGGAGCGCAGCCGCCATACCGCGGTCTGGAGGGGATCGTCACCGGCGGTCGTTCCGTTACCAGACATGGCGGTATGCGCCACGTTGCCCTCCCCGAGCACGCCATCGAGCTGTTGAGTGGTGGCGGCATCTCAGCATGAATCGGCGGGCCGGGCCAAGGGGGTGGGTGAAGGATTTCACAAAGTCGTGGGACTCGGGGGTGCCCCGGGTTTGCCGCCGGGACACCTCGCGTATCAGCTCATGCGCAGTGCCAGGAAGAAGTCCAGCTTGTCCTCGAGGCGTGACAGGTCACGGCTCGTCAACTGCTCGATTCGGCCGACCCGGTAGCGCAGCGTGTTGACGTGCAGGTGCAGACGGGTGGCGCAGCGGGTCCAGGAGCCGTCGCAGTCGAGGAAGGCCTCCAGCGTCGGGATCAGCTCGGCGCGGTGGCGGCGGTCGTAGTCGCGCAGGGGGTCCAGGAGACGGGCCGTGAAGGCCCGGCGGACGTCGTCCGGGACGAAGGGCAGCAGCAGGACGTGCGAGGCCAGTTCCTGGTGGCCCGCCGCGCAGACCCGGCCCGGGCGGGCCGCAGCGACGCGCCGGGCGTGGCGGGCCTCCTCCAGCGCGCCGCGCAGACCCTCCGCCGAGTGGACGGCCGCGCTGACGCCCAGGGTGAGCCGGCCGTCGTCGTCGAGGCCCGCCGTGAGGGGGTCCCGTACCGATGCCAGGAGCGTGTCCGCGAGGACGCCCGTCTCCGAGCCGTCGTGTTCCGTCGAGACGGCCGGGAGGGGGACCAGGGCGATGGCCTCGTCGCCCGTGTGGGCCACCGCGATGCGGTCGGAGTGCTCCGGCCCCGCGACCGCCGGGTCGACGAGGACCTCCTCCAGCAGGGCCTGTGCCACCGGACCGCCCTCGATCTCCCCGCCCTCCCAGTCGACGCGGGCCACGACCACCTGCCAGTGCGGCGCGGCGCCCAGACCGGGCAGCAGCACCGGCGCGGCGACGCGCAGGCGGGCGGCGATCTCGGCGGGTGCCGCGCCCGTCTGGACCAGTTCCAGGACCTCCTGGGCCAGACGGCGGCGGACCGTGCGGGCCGCGTCGCGGCGGTCGCGTTCGACCGCGATGAGCTGGGTGACGCCGTAAAGCAGGTCCAGACGCTCCTCGGGCCAGTCCCCGGCGTCCGCCTCCACGGCCAGCACCCAGTCCGCCAGGACGGTCTCGCGCACGTCCCGGGCCGACTGCGGGGAGCGGCCCGTGGAGCGGACGGGGAAGAGGGAGTACGTCGTGGTGCCCAGGGCGACGCGGTGGGGGCCGCGGCGGCCCGTGCGGGTGGCGGCCAGGTGTTCTCCGGCGAGCCGGGCGCACGTCTCGGCCGGCAGGGCGGGGCCCGCCGCCTTCGAGCCGGCGATCAGGCGGCCGGTGGGGGAGAGGACCCAGGCCCGCAGGTCCAGGTCCGTGCCCAGCAGGTCCAGGACCACGTCGGGGCCGCCGCCCGCCGGGCCTGCGGTCATCATGCGGCGATGGCGGTCGACCACCGCCGCGAGGTCACCGGCGCGCTCGCCGGAGACCTGCCGTACGACGTGCTCGGTGATGGTCGCGAACGCCACCGACTCGTGCACCGCGAAGAGCGGGAGGCGGTGCCGGGCGCACGCCACGACCAGGTCCTCCGGTACGTCCCCGAGCTCGGCCTCGCCCGCGGCGAGGGCCGTCACGCCCGCCTGCACCAGGATCCGGACGAACGGCTCCGAGTCATCCGCGTCCCGGCGCCAGGCCAGGCCCGTGAGCACCAGTTCGCCGCCCGCGAGGTAGCGGCTGGGGTCGCGCAGGTCGGTGGTCATCACGCCCCGCACGGTGCGGTCCAGCTCGTCCTCGCCGCCGAGCAGCTTGAGGCCCAGCGCGTCGGTGTCCAGCAGTGCGCGCAGCCGCATTCTCGTCGCCGCCGATCTTTGTCTCGAAATCAAACCCTGCCCCGGTTGTGTTCCAGGTCACGCGGCTGTGTCGCGCGTTTCCACAGGAGAACGAGGAGGTTTCTGAGGGCCTCTGTTCATACGAATCTACAAGATGCCTGTCCTGGCCAGCCAACTCCTTCATGGTTTCCGTGACTGACTCAGTCGGAGCACGCCCCTGTGTACTGAGGCCACTACACGTGAACAGCACATGAACGAGCCGGGACCGCCGCACACGGATTGGCTCAAACCGAACGCCCACGAGAAGACGAAGAAGAGAGCCGGTCATGGACTTCCTTCGCCCCGCCAGCTGGGAGGAGGCGCTCGCCGCGAAAGCCGAGCACCCCACAGCTGTGCCGATTGCGGGTGGCACCGACGTGATGGTCGAGATCAACTTCGACCACCGCCGGCCCGAGTACCTCCTGGACCTGAACCGCATCGGCGACCTCTGCGAGTGGGAGGTCGGCGAGGAGAGCGTGCGGCTGGGTGCCTCCGTGCCCTACACGAAGATCATGGAGAACCTGCGCGCCGAGCTGCCGGGTCTCGCCCTCGCCTCACACACGGTGGCCTCCCCGCAGATCCGCAACCGCGGCGGCGTCGGCGGCAACCTCGGCACCGCCTCCCCGGCCGGTGACGCCCACCCCGCCCTGCTCGCCGCGGGCGCCGAGGTGGAGGTCGAGTCGGTGCGCGGCTCCCGCCGCATCCCGATCGACGCGTTCTACACGGGCGTGAAGCGCAACGCGCTGGCGGCCGACGAGCTCATCCGCGCCGTGCACGTCAAGAAGGCCGACGGGCCGCAGCAGTTCTCCAAGGTGGGGACCAGGAACGCGATGGTCATCGCCGTGTGCGCCTTCGGGCTCGCGCTGCATCCCGGGACGCGGACCGTGCGGACCGGCATCGGTTCGGCCGCTCCGACGCCCGTCCGGGCCAAGGCCGCCGAGGAGTTCCTGAACGCCGCGCTGGAGGAGGGCGGCTTCTGGGACAACGGGCAGATCATCACCCCGTCGGTCGCCAAGCAGTTCGCGGACCTGTGCTCCGCCGCCTGCAACCCGATCGACGACGTCCGGGGCACCGCGAGCTACCGCCGCCACGCGGTCGGCGTCATGGCCCGCCGCACGCTGACCTGGACCTGGGAGTCCTACCGCGGCGCCCGCCGCACCATCGAGGGAGCTGCGTGATGCGCGTCAACTTCACGGTCAACGGCCGTCAGCAGGAAGCCGACGACGTGTGGGAGGGCGAGTCCCTGCTGTACGTGCTGAGGGAGCGGCTCGGGCTGCCGGGTTCGAAGAACGCCTGCGAGCAGGGCGAGTGCGGCTCGTGCACGGTCCGGCTGGACGGCGTGCCGGTGTGCTCGTGCCTGGTCGCCGCCGGGCAGGTGGAGGGGCGCGAGGTCGTCACCGTCGAGGGGCTCGCCGACTTCGCCAAGCAGCGCGCCGAGGGCGGCTGCGCGTCCGGCGCCTGCGGTACGTCGTTGCAGAACGCCCAGGAGTGGCAGGCCCGGGGCACCGACTCGCAGACCGGCGAGGGCACCGAGCTGTCCCCGATCCAGCAGGCGTTCATCGACGCCGGCGCCGTCCAGTGCGGCTTCTGCACCCCCGGTCTGCTGGTCGCCGCCGACGAGATGCTGGAGCGCAACCCGAACCCGAGCGACGCGGACATCCGCGAGGCGCTGTCGGGCAACCTGTGCCGCTGCACCGGCTACGAGAAGATCATGGACGCGGTCCGCCTCGCGGCCGCCCGGCAGTCAGAGGCGGTCTGATCGTGGCTTCTCCCAGTGGAACCCCCACGAAGATCACGCAGGGCTCCCAGACCAAGGGCGGCATCGGCGAGTCCACGCTCCGCCCCGACGGCACCCTCAAGGTCACCGGCGAGTTCGCGTACTCGTCCGACATGTGGCACGAGGACATGCTGTGGGGGCAGATCCTCCGCTCGACCGTCGCGCACGCCGAGATCGTGTCCATCGACACGAGCGAGGCCCTGGCCATGCCCGGCGTGTACGCCGTCATGACGTACGACGACCTGCCGACCGACGTGAGGAACTACGGCCTGGAGATCCAGGACACCCCGGTCCTCGCCCACGGCAAGGTCCGCCACCACGGTGAGCCGGTCGCCATCGTCGCCGCCGACCACCCGGAGACCGCGCGCCGGGCCGCCGCGAAGATCAAGGTCGACTACCGCGAACTGCCCGTCGTCACCGACGAGGCCTCCGCCACCGCCCCGGACGCGATCCTCGTCCACGAGAACCGCGACGACCACCACGTGGGCCACGTCCCGCACCCCAACATCGTGCACCGACAGCCGATCGTCCGCGGTGACGTGGCGGCGACGCGCGAGCGGGCCGATGTGATCGTCACGGGCGAGTACACCTTCGGCATGCAGGACCAGGCGTTCCTCGGCCCGGAGTCCGGCCTCGCCGTGCCGGAGGAGGACGGCGGCGTCCACCTCTACATCGCCACCCAGTGGCTGCACAGCGACCTGCGCCAGATGGCGCCCGTGCTCGGCCTGCCCGAGGACAAGGTGCGCATGACGCTGTCCGGCGTCGGCGGCGCGTTCGGCGGCCGCGAGGACCTGTCGATGCAGATCCACGCCTGCCTGCTGGCCCTGCGCACCGGCAAGCCCGTCAAGATCGTCTACAACCGCTTCGAGTCCTTCTTCGGGCACGTCCACCGCCACCCCGCCAAGCTGTACTACGAGCACGGGGCCACCCAGGACGGCAAGCTCACCCACATGAAGTGCCGGATCGTCCTGGACGGCGGCGCCTACGCCTCCGCCTCCCCGGCCGTCGTCGGCAACGCCTCCTCCCTGTCCGTCGGCCCGTACGTGGTCGAGGACGTGGACATCGAGGCCATCGCCCTCTACACCAACAACCCGCCCTGCGGCGCCATGCGCGGCTTCGGCGCGGTGCAGGCGTGCTTCGCCTACGAGGCGCAGATGGACAGGCTCGCCGCGAAGCTCGGCATGGACCCGGTGGAGTTCCGCCGGCTCAACGCCATGGAGCAGGGCACGCTCCTGCCGACCGGGCAGCCCGTCGACTCCCCGGCCCCCGTCGCCGAACTGCTGCGCCGCGTCAAGGCGATGCCGATGCCGCCGGAGCGCCAGTGGGAGTCCAGCGAGGGCGCCGACGTACGGCAGTTGCCGGGCGGCCTGTCCAACACGACGCACGGCGAGGGCGTCGTGCGCGGGGTCGGCTACGCGGTCGGCATCAAGAACGTGGGCTTCTCCGAAGGGTTCGACGACTACTCCACCGCCAAGGTGCGCATGGAGGTCGTCGCCGGCGAGCCGGTCGCCACCGTGCACACCGCCATGGCGGAGGTCGGCCAGGGCGGCGTCACCGTGCACGCGCAGATCGCCCGCACCGAGCTGGGCGTCACGCAGGTGACCATCCACCCCGCCGACACCCAGGTGGGCAGCGCCGGTTCGACGTCGGCCTCCCGGCAGACGTACGTCACCGGTGGCGCGGTGAAGAACTCCTGCGAGCTGGTCCGCGAGAAGGTCCTGCAGATCGGACGCCGCAAGTTCGGTTCCTACCACCCGGCCTGGGCGACGGCCGAGCTGCTCCTGGAGGGCGGCAAGGTCGTCACCGACGGCGGCGAGGTCCTCTCCGACCTGGTCGACGTCCTGGAGGGCGAGGCCGTCGAGGTCGAGGCGGAGTGGCGGCACCGGCCGACCGAGCCCTTCGACCTGCGCACCGGCCAGGGCAACGGGCACGTGCAGTACTCCTTCGCCGCGCACCGGGCCGTCGTCGAGGTCGACACCGAGCTCGGCCTTGTCAAGGTCATCGAACTGGCCTGCGCCCAGGACGTCGGCAAGGCGCTCAACCCGCTGTCGGTGCTCGGCCAGATCCAGGGCGGCACCACACAGGGCCTGGGCGTGGCGGTCATGGAGGAGATCGTCGTCGACCCGAAGACGGCGAAGGTCAAGAACCCGTCCTTCACCGACTACCTGATCCCGACCATCCTCGACACGCCGACCATCCCGGTCGACGTCCTCGAACTCGCCGACGAGCACGCCCCGTACGGGCTGCGCGGCATCGGTGAGGCCCCCACCCTGTCGTCGACTCCGGCGGTCCTCGCGGCGATCCGCGCGGCGACCGGTCTGGAGCTGAACAGGACGCCGGTCCGCCCCGAGCACCTGACCGGCACCGCGTAGGAGCTCTCCGGGCGGCGCAACGGAACGTCACACACTCCGCGCCGCCCGGAGGACCGGGCACCGCACCGCTCGCGGTTCCCCGTAAGACCGAATCGTTCGCCTCGGGCCGTCCCCCGGGTCGTGCGGCCGCAGCACCTTCCCAAATCCCGCCATCGCAGAGGCAAGACGCGGGTGCCCCTTTGAACCTTGGGAGTAGGCCCACATGACCCAGCAGTCAGTAGAGCCGAGGACCACAGCCGACGACGCGGGTGAAGGCACCCGCGTCCCGGCCGGACGGTCCTGGCTCGACCGGTACTTCCACATATCCCACAGAGGGTCCGGCGTCGCCCGTGAAGTGCGCGGCGGCGTCACGACCTTCATGGCGATGGCGTACATCCTCCTGCTCAACCCCCTGATCCTGTCCGGCAAGGACGCGGCCGGGGATACGCTCGCCCAGCCGGCCCTGATCACCGCCACCGCGTTCGCGGCGGCCTTCACCACCCTGCTGATGGGCTTCGTCGGCAAGGTGCCCCTGGCGCTCGCCGCCGGCCTCTCCGTCTCCGGAGTGCTCGCCTCCCAGGTCGCACCCCAGATGACCTGGCCGCAGGCGATGGGCATGTGCGTGATGTACGGCGTGGTCATCATGCTGCTGGTCGTCACCGGCTTGCGCGAGATGATCATGAACGCGATCCCGCTCGCGCTCAAGCACGGCATCACCATGGGTATCGGCCTGTTCATCGCCCTCATCGGCTTCTACAAGTCCGGCTTCGTGCACCAGGGCGAGGCCACGCCCCTCGCGCTCGGCCCGGCGGGCGAACTGGCCGGCTGGCCCGTGCTGCTCTTCGCCGGGACCCTGCTGCTGATCTTCATGCTCCAGGCCCGGAACATCCCGGGCGCCATCCTCATCGGCATCCTCAGCGGCACGGTCGTCGCGGCGATCCTGAACGCGGCCGGCGTCATCGATCCCAAGCAGTGGGCGGGCGGCGCACCCGAACTGCACGGCAGCGCCGTGTCCATGCCCGACTTCTCCCTCTTCGGGGAGGTGCAGTTCGGCGGCTGGGGCGAGGTCGGCGCGATGACGGTCGGCATGATCGTCTTCACGCTGGTGCTCGCCGGGTTCTTCGACGCGATGGCCACCATCATCGGCGTCGGCACGGAAGCCGAGCTCGCCGACGACAAGGGCCGCATGCCGGGCCTGTCCAAGGCGCTGTTCATCGACGGGGCCGGCGGCGCGATCGGAGGCGTGTCCGGCGGTTCCGGGCAGACGGTGTTCATCGAGTCGGCGACCGGCGTCGGCGAGGGCGCCCGCACCGGGCTGGCCTCCGTGGTCACGGGCCTGTTCTTCGCGGCCTGCCTGTTCTTCACCCCGCTCACGGCGATCGTGCCGCAGGAGGTCGCGTCCGCCGCCCTCGTCGTCATCGGCGCCATGATGCTGATGAACGCCCGGCACGTGGACTGGGCCGACCGCGCCACCGCCGTCCCGGTGTTCCTCACGGTCGTGCTGATGCCGTTCACGTACACCATCACCACCGGTGTCGCCGCGGGCGTCATCTCCTACGTCGCCATCAAGACCGCCCAGGGCAAATGGCGGGAGATCGGCGCCTTCATGTGGATCCTCACGGCGGTGTTCCTCGCGTACTTCGCCCTCAACCCGATAGAGAGCTGGCTGGGCGTCCACTGACGGCCGGCCCCCCGCAAACTCAAGGAGACCGAGACAGATGCTGGACATCGCCGAGGAGTTGAACCGGTGGGTCGAGCAGGGCCGTGACTTCGCCGTGGCCACCGTGGTGGCCGTCGGCGGCAGCGCGCCCCGGCAGCCCGGCGCCGCGCTCGCGGTGGACACCGAGGGCACGGCGATCGGCTCGGTCTCCGGGGGCTGCGTGGAGGGCGCGGTCTACGAACTGTGCCAACAGGCGCTGCGGGACGGCGAAACCGTCCTGGAGCGCTTCGGGTACAGCGACGACGACGCCTTCGCCGTGGGCCTGACCTGCGGCGGCGTCATCGACATCCTGGTCACCCCGGTACGGGCCGCCGATCCGGTCCGCCCGGTGGTCGCGTCCGCGCTCACCGCCGCCGCCCGAGGGGAGACGGCGGCGGTGGCGCGGATCGTGTCGGGCCCGCGCGAACTGACGGGCCGGGCCCTGGTGGTCCGCCCCGGCGGTTCGCACGAGGGCGGCTTCGGCGGCCATCCGGAACTGGACCGCACGGTCGCCGCCGAGGCCGGTGCCTTCCTGGACGCCGGCCGCACCGGCACCCTGGAGATCGGCGAGCAGGGCTCACGCTGCGGAGCACCGCTCACGGTCCTGGTCGAGTCCTCGGTCCCCGCACCCCGCATGATCGTGTTCGGGGCCATCGACTTCGCCTCCGCCCTGGTCCGGATGGGCAAGTTCCTCGGCTACCACGTCACCCTTTGCGACGCGCGCCCCGTCTTCGCCACCCGGACGCGGTTCCCGGAGGCCGACGAGATCGTCGTCGAGTGGCCCCACCGCTATCTGGAGCGCACCGGCGTCGACTCCCGCACGGTCCTGTGCGTGCTGACCCACGACGCCAAGTTCGACGTCCCCCTGCTGAAGCTGGCACTGCGCCTGCCGGTGGCGTACGTCGGTGCCATGGGCTCCCGGCGCACCCACCTGGACCGCAACGCCCGGCTGCGGGAAGTCGGCGTGAGCGACATGGAGTTGAGCCGGCTGCACTCGCCGATCGGGCTGGACCTCGGGGCCCGTACGCCCGAGGAGACGGCTCTGTCGATCGCGTCGGAGATCGTCGCCGGACGGCGTGGCGGCAGCGGGGTCTCGCTGACCGGGGCGCACACGCCGATCCACCACGAGCCGGACCCGGGGACCGTCGGACGGATCGGGTCGGTGGCCTGAGGTCCCGGCCGGGGAGGCCGCGCGTGCGGCCGGTGCGTCAGGGCTGTCGGAGCAGATGGTTCAGGGCCCGCCCGAACACGTACCGGGAGGAGCGCCGCACCGCGCCGTCGAAGAGCGACGGCAGGAACCGGACCCGGATCTCCTCCCGCCAGATCACCCGCGTACGGCCCCCCGGCCCGGGCCGCACCTCGAGTTCGGCCCACCCCAGCACCACCCGGCCCCGCTTCTCCAGCCGGCACATCCCCGCTGCCCCGCCCTCGGGCGGCTGCCACACGGTGACCTCCATGGGGTCGTCGAAGACCAGCGGCCCCACGCCCGAGCGGGCCACGACGAGCGTTCCCTCGCGTGTCGGCTCGTGCGGTACGACCCTGACCACCGTCAGCGGCACCGTGTCACCGTGCCGTTGCCACCGTGTGATCCGCCGCCACGCCTCGTCGAGGGGGAGCGGGGCCGTGCGTTCGAGCAGGAAGTTCGCCACGGCACGATCGTAGGGAACCCGCGGGGCGTCACCGGTACACCTCGCCCGGCTCCGCCTTCCCCGGTGTAGGCAGCTGGGGCACTGCTTCTTGGTCAGAGAAGGCATGCCGGGGCTATGTATCGGATGTATACGTGCGGTTTATAGTCGCCGAGGTGTCCCCTGACGGCCTGACCCGGTGTTTGAGAAGGGCCGTACCGCGGCACTCGCCAGCACGGCAGTCCGCGCACGCCGTCGGAGGGAGGGCCGCCCGTATGACCCCGTACGCCGTCGTGATCCCCACCCTCGTGCCGGACACCCTCGCCGACTGTCTCGCCGCGCTCGCCGCCTCGATGGGGCCCCACCCCGAGGAGATCGTCCTGGTCGACGACCGGACCGACCCCGAACCCGGGCCGCTGGAGCACCCGTTGAGCGTCCTCGGCGACCTGCGGGAGCGGACCACCGTGCTGGGCGGCGGCGGTCGTGGGCCCGCCGCCGCCCGCAACACCGGGCTGCGCGCAGTGAATACGCCGTGGACCGTGTTCCTCGACGACGACGTCCAGGTGGGGGCCCGCTGGTGCGACCAGCTGGCCGAGGACCTCGCCGGGGCGTCCCCCGACACCGCGGGCGTCCAGGGCGTCCTCGCCGTGCCGCTGCCCGGCGAACGCCGCCCCACCGACTGGGAACGCGGCACCGCGGGACTCGTCCGGGCCCACTGGGTCACCGCCGACATGGCCTACCGCACGGAGGCCCTCAAGCAGGTCGGCGGCTTCGACGAACGCTTCCGGCGCGCCTTCCGTGAGGACGCCGACCTCGCGCTGCGCGTCCTCGACTCCGGCTGGCGCATCCGGCAGGGCCGCCGCACCGCCCGCCACCCCGTGCACTCCGCCTCCCGCTGGGCGTCCGTACGCCAGCAGCGCGGCAACGCCGACGACGCCCTGATGCGGCATCTGCACGGCCCCGACTGGTGGGACAAGGCCTTCGCGCCGCGCGGCAGGATCCGCACCCACGCGGCCATCACGACCGCCGGCGTCGCCGCCTGCGCCCTCGCCGCCACCGGGCACGGCCGGGCCGCCACGGCCTGCGCGCTCGGCTGGGCGGCCGGCACGGCGGAGTTCGCCCGCGCCCGTATCGTCCCCGGCCCGCGCACCCGCCACGAGGTCACGACGATGCTGGCGACCAGCGTGCTCATCCCGCCCACCGCGACCTGGCACCGGCTGGCAGGTGCCTGGCGCCACCGTCACACCCCCGCCTGGCAGGAGGAGGCCACCCCGTGAGCCCGGTGAAGGCCGTGCTGTTCGACCGCGACGGCACGCTCGTCGAGGACGTCCCTGACAACGCCGACCCCGACCGCGTACGCCCCGTCGAGGGGGCGCGCGAGGCGCTCGCGCTGCTGCGGGAGCGCGGCATCCGCACCGGAGTCGTCACCGACCAGCCGGGTGTCGCGGGTGGGCTGCTCACCGACGCCGACGTCCGCCGCGTCCATCACCGTGTCGACGAACTCCTCGGGCCCTTCGACGTGTTCGCCGTCTGCCCGCACGGCCCCGACGACGGCTGCCACTGCCGCAGGCCACAGCCCGGCATGCTGCTGTGGGCGGGCGGGCGGATCTGCACCGGGCCCGCCGAGCTCGTCGTCATCGGCTCCACCGCCGCGGACGCCGAGGCCGCACGCCGGGCGGGCGCCCACGGCATCCTCGTCCCGAACGGGCGCACCCGCCCCGAGGAGGCCACCCGGGCCGACCACGTCGCCCCGGACCTGCTCACCGCCGTCCGGGCGGTGCTGGACGGACCGCCGAAGGGCCGCGTCCTCGCCGACGAACGCCCCATTCAGGAGGCGTTCACCTCCGGCCCCGGACCGGCCGGCCACCTGTGACGGCCCGGATGGGTCGGTCACCTGTGACGCCCCGACCCGCCCGGTCACCTGTGACGCCCCGATCCGGTCGGCCACCTGTGACGGCCCGGTGCACACGAGGCGGCCTCCCTCACCAAGGACGTCTCGGGTGCTGTGGGTGCGCCGCCGGTGGGCAGGTCCGTGGCGGTGGGCCGGTGGGCATGTGTCGCGGGCGGTGCTGCGCGAGTCGGAGCTCTTGCCGACTGGGCCGCTGTGGGTGCTGCGCGGCCTGCGGTGGGCGGGGCTGTGGCAGGAAGGGCCGGTGGCCATCCTCGCGGGCGGTGCCGCGTGAGTCAGGCGCCCTCGCCGATCGGCCCCGGAGGTGCGTACGGCACCCGATGGGCATGCCTGCGGCGGCGAACACGGCGGGTGCGGGGCAGGCTGCTGGCATGACCCCGGACCGGACAGCGCAGCCCGTACGCCCCCGCCTCCTCGTCCTGCGCGCCCTCGGGCTCGGGGACCTCCTCGTCGGCGTCCCCGCGCTGCGCGCCCTGCGGCGGGCCCACCCCGAGCACGAACTGGTGCTGGCCGCGCCCGCCGAACTCGCGCCGGTCGCGGAGGCGACGGGGGCCGTGGACCGGCTGCTGCCCGCCTCCGCCCCCGGCCGGGCCGTCCCGCGCACACTCGACTGGACCGGCCCGCCCCCGGATCTCGCCGTCGACCTGCACGGCAACGGCCCGCCCAGCCACCTGCTGCTCCTGCGCCTGCGCCCGCTGAAACTCCTCGCCTTCGCCCACCCGGACCTGCCCGGCATCGAGGGCCCGCCCTGGTACCCGGAGGAGCACGAACGCGACCGCTGGTGCCGGCTCCTGCGCGCCTACCGCATCGACGCCGACCCGGGCGATCTGCTGCTGCCCCGTCCGGGGACCGCGTCCCCGGCGCCCGGCGCGGTCGTCCTGCACCCCGGCGCCGGGTCGCCCGCGCGCTGCTGGCCCGTCGGGCGGTACGCGGCCGTCGCGGCCGAACTGCGTGCCCGGGGCCTGCGGGTCGTGGTGACAGGCGGTGCCGCCGAGGGCGACCTGGTGGCCCGGCTCGCCAAGGAGGCCGGCCTGCCGGACACCGACGTGTTCGGCGGCGGCCTCCCGTTCGAACGGCTGTCCGCGCTCGTCGCCGGCGCCTACGCCGTGATCAGCGGCGACACCGGCATCGCCCACCTCGCGGTCGCTCACGGCACGCGCTCCGTCACCCTGTTCGGCCCGGTCGCGCCGAGCCGCTGGGGCCCGCCGCCCGACCCGCGCCACCGCGCCCTGTGGCACGGCCCGGAGGGCGACCCGCACGCCCGCCGGCCCGACCCCGCGCTCCTGCGCATCACCGTCGAGGACGTCCTCGGGGCAGTCGGCGAACTGCCCGGCGCCCCGCGGCCCTAGGGGGCAGGGCCATGCTCAGCCGTCGTCGCAGCACCGGCACATCAGCCGGAACCCGGCGAACATCGTCAGGGGCCATATCGCGGCGAACGCCCAGATCACACCCGGCTCGGACGTGACGATCCCGGCCACCATCAGCCCCGTCGACACCGCGAACAGGACCGCGACGGTCCAGACGCGAGGGCGGTAGGCGGCCAGACGGGCCAGGACGCGGGCGGGATCGGGGCGGCGGCTCACTCGATGGGTACGCAGCTTGCGGTCGAGGCGACGGTCGCGGCGCAGGGCCCGTTCCATCTCATCGAGGATGCGCTGCTCATTCTCGGGAAGTCGGCCGATGGACACGCTCTCTCCTTCCGGGCGGCCGGACCGTCTCTCCTCCGGGGGGACGTGCGGCGGGGAAGTACAGCGGGGGACGTACAAGCGGATGCCCCGTGGTGCCGCTGAGCTAACCGGGCACGGGGCGCGCCAGTGCCTCGACGAGCCGGTCCGCGCTGTCCGGCACGGTGCCCTCGCGGAACCCGTCGCGGATCTGCCGCGCGGTCACCCGGCCGCCGGTCAGACACCAGTCCCACCACCGGTCCAACTGCCGCACATCGAGCTGCTCGGCGGGCACCAGCGCGGGCCAGCCGCAGGCCCGGGCCTGCGCGGTCAGCTTGGCGCCGCCCGCGACCGGGTCGACGGCCAGCACCGGCGTGCCCACCCGCAGCGCGATCACCAGCCCGTGCAGCCGGTCGGTGACGACCAGGTCCAGCCGGGCCAGCACGGACTGCAGCTGCGCGGGCGTCGCGCTCAGATGCCAGTCGTGCGTGTCCAGCCGGGTCTCCAGCTCCAGCCGTCCGCAGTCCTTGGACGCCAGCCAGCGCGTCACCTCCTCGGCGACCTGCCCGTGCCGCCGCAACTGCCCGTACTCGTGCTGTCCGTGCGCGAGGATCACGCCGACCACGGGCCGCGCCGGCACGTCCGGGGCGCGGGCCGCGAGGTCCTCGACCGGCTCGCTGTCCGGTCCGTCCCGGGGCAGCACCCGGTGGAAGCCGGTCACGGCCGAGCTGCCCGGGTCGATCACCGAGGTGCCGACGGCGATCCGCACGCAGTGCGCGAAGCGCCGGTGCAGCTCCTCCACCTGCGGTCCGTGCAGCGGGCCGCACACGAACACGAGATGGGTGTAGTCCTCGGGCCACAGCCGGTCCAGATGCAAAGCCTCCGGACGGAAGCGGGGGCTCCAGGCGACGTCGTAGGGGATGCCCGTCCCCCGCAGCACGTCCTCCACCCGGCGCAGGGCCAGCACGTCCCCGGCGGTCGCCTCCCGGTCCTGGAAGCTGAACCACCCGGTGAGCAGCACCCTGCGCGGTCGCTTGCCCTGTTGTGTGTGCACGTGCCCTGAGTGCCCGCCCTTCGGCAAGACATTCAGGGCATTACGCGCATTTACCGTGCCGTCACTGGCCGTAGAAGGTGGCGTCCGCCCGGTCGGTCGCCGTGCTCACCGCCTGCACGTGCAGCAGGTACTCCCAGTGTCGGACGTATCGCCCCGGGTAGTTGTACGACTCGTACGACACGCCCGCCGGGTCCGCGAGTCCGGCACGCTGCCGGAAGGTCGCGTCGGACGCGAACTGCGCGCTGCCGTCGTTCTTCCGCAGCCACACCTCGGAGTTCTCGTGCCGCAGGTAGTAGCCGGGGAAGTTGGCCGACTCCAGTGAGACCGTGCCGCTGCCGGCGAGGCCGGGCACCACGCGGAACTGCGAGTCGGCGAGCTTGGTGACGTTCGCCTCGATCCGGGCCCGGTAGTCGTAATGCCGGACGAACCGGTCCGGGAAGTTGTACGAGGAGAAGCGCTGCGGGGTGACCCCGTCGGCCACGGGGATGCCGAAGTTCGGGGTGCCGTCGGCGTTCCAGTAGACCTTCTGCACGCGGGTGCGGCGGTTGGGGTCGTTGAGGGGGTCGCCGCTGATGTCCTTGTAGCTGCGGTCGTGGTAGACGAGGATGTCGCTCTTTCCGTCCTCGGAGACCGTGAAGGAGTTGTGGCCCGGGCCGTACTGGCTGGTCGCGGCGCTGCTGGCGAACACCGGGGAGGGGCTCTTGCTCCAGGACGCCTGGCTGAGCAGGTTCGCGCCGGCGGAGGCGGTGAGCATGCCCAGGCAGTAGTTGGCGTCGGTGGCGCTCGCGGAGTACGTCATGAACACCTTGCCGCTCCGCTGGATGACGGCCGGGCCCTCGTTGACCTTGTAGCCGACGGTCTCCCAGGAGTAGGTGGGCCGCGACAGCATCACCGGAGTGCCGGTGATCGTCCAGGGGTTGGCCATCTTCGCGAGGTAGATGTCGGTGTTGTTGTTCACCGAGGGGTCGCGCTGCGCCCACGCCAGGTAGCGCACGCCGTTCACGACGAAGGTGGTGGCGTCCAGGGAGAAGCTCTCCCACTGGGTCCTGATCTGACCCTTCTCGGTCCAGGTGGCGGTGAGCGGGTTGGTGCCGGTGCCCTCCAGGACGTACATCCGGATCGCCCACACGTCGTTGGTGGCGCCCGCCGCGAAGTACACGTACCACTTGCCGTCGATGAAGTGGATCTCCGGCGCCCAGATGTGGGCGCCCATGACGCCGCTGGCGTGCTTCGTCCAGATGGTCGTCTCGGGTGCCGTCTTCAGGCCCTGGACGGTGGTCGCCCGGCGCAGCACGATGCGGTCGTACTCGGGGACGGTCGCGGTGAAGTAGTAGTAGCCGTCGGTGTGTCGGAAGATGTGCGGGTCGGCCCGCTTCTCCGCGATCGGGTTGGTGTAGGTGACGGCGGGGGAATCGGGCACGGCGGCCTGGGCGGGCGCTGACGCCAGGCAGGTCGCGAAGACCATCAGGGCGGCCAGGAGCAGCCGAACGGCTATGCGTCTCAAGGGGGGTTCTCCAGCGGGTGATCGGGGGTGCGAACGAGCCGCCTCTGTCCGGAATTTCGAACGCAGTTCGTGAATTCGACCATGAAGTGGATCAGAAGATAAGGGCGGCTCTCACCGTCGTCAACGGTTCGCGCAGGCGTGACGCCCGAGGGCGCCGACGTGACGTCCGAGGACGCCGACGTGACGCACGAGGACGGCGAACGGCTCGGCCCGGGGCGGCGGGGTCAGCCGGTGAAGCGGGCCGTTCCGGTGAGGATGCGCACGTCGAGGTCGGTGACCCCGGCCGCGGCGATCCGGGCGGTGAACTCGCCGTGCACCCGCTGCACGGCGGCCGGTGAGAGCCCGGTGAGCATCCCGCGCGTGCCGCTGCCGGTGGCGAGGGTCCAGGCCGTGTCCGGGGACAGCGGAGTGTCGAACTGCCGTCGCACGACCCGGGGCACGCTGCCGCCGAGGTCGTGGAGCCAGGCCGCGAGGGTGTCCGCGGTGTCGATGCGGGCGAGTTGGTCCCGCTGCGGCGGGCGAGGGAGGTCGCGTTCCGTCAGGACGGCCTCCCGGAGGGCCGACTGCCAGCCGTCGAGCGCGCCCTTCTCCCAGACCGTCACGACGAAACGGCCACCGGGGCGCACCTTCCGGGTCAGTGCCGCGGCGTCCCGGTCCATGTCCGGGAAGAAGAACACACCGAGGGCGCACTGCACGAGGTCGTAGCCGTCGCCGGTCAGGGGCCACGAGGTGACGTCGTGGCAGTGGAAGCGGAGGTTGTCCAGGCCTTCCTCCCGCGCCCGGCGCTCGCCGATCGACAGCAGCCCGGACGCGAGATCCACCGCGTCCACCCGCCCCGCCGGACCCACGGCCCGCGCGGCCGGCAGCGCCGACGCCCCCGCCCCGCAGCATGCGTCCAGCACCGACTCCCCGGCGGCCGGAGCGGCCACGGCGGCCGTCGCCGCCCCGACCGGGTCCCACAGCGCCCCGGACCAGAGGTGGAACTCCTCCGCTCCCGCGCTGAAGACGTCTCCGACGGTGTTCGCCCCGGTGGTCATACGGCAGCCCCCTCGTCTCGGGGCCGAGTCTAGGCAGGGCCCGCGGCGGGCCGCCCTGATTTCCGTCAGTCCGGTGGTAGTTGGGGCTCGGGCCGTGGGGTGGGAGGCGGGGCGGTGGTGGTCCGGGGGATGACATGGGTCGGCAGCACGAGGTGCCGCTCACGGTCCCCGCCCGGGTCGTCGATGAGGGACAGGGCCAGTTCACCGGCCTCCCGGCCGATCCGCGAGGGCGACTGGGCCACCGTGGTCAGATCGAACCACTGCGCGACCGGCTGGTCGTCGAAGCCGACGACCGACATCTGCCCGGGCACCTCGATCCGCGTCGCACGCAGCGTCCAGATCACGGCGACGGCCACCTCGTCCTGCTCGGCGAAGACCGCGGTGGGCGGCTCCCGCAGCCCGAGCAGCCGGCCGACCGCCTCGGCCGCACCCCGCTTGTCGCCCGCCGGGGTGGCGACCACCAGGTCGTCGTCGAGGGGCAGACCGGCCTCGGTCAGCGCCTGCCGGTAACCGACCAGCCGCTCCTGCGAACTGAAGGAGAACCCGCAAGCACCCGTCGTCCGCACGTAGGCGACCCGGCGGTGGCCGAGGTTCAGCAGATGCCGGGTGCCGTGCAGGGCACCGGCCACGTCGTCGACGTACACGCTGGGGCGCCCCTCGACGTGCTGGCTGACGTAGACGACCGGCATGGCGAGGTCGTCCAGCCGGGCCGTCTCCTCGTCGGTGAGGTCGAAGGAGAACACCAGCAGCGCGTCCGCGTTGCGCCGGGCCGGGAGACGCTCGAAGAACGCGGTGCGCTCGGCCATGTCGGGGATCACATACACCGTCAGTTCCATGCCGGCCGCCCGCAGGACGCGGGCCAGGCCCGACAGGGCGGTGCCCATGAACCACGAACCGAGGGTGGGCACCAGCACCGCCACATTGCGGGTGCGGCCCGTCACGAGGCTCGCGGCATGGCGAGAGACCGCGAAGTCCAGCTCCCGGGCAGCCTGTTCGACCCGGGCGCGGACCTCGGGGGAGACGGTGGACAGGCCGCGCAGGGTGCGCGAGACGGTGGAGGTGGAGACCCCGGCCCGCTCCGCGACGTCAGCCATCGTGGGGTGCCGCTGACCTGGTGGCATGCGCCGAACGCTAGCACGCCGACACCGCGTCCGGCGGCCTTCGCTGGCAGCGCTGTCTCACCGGATTCTTGCCTTCTTACGACGTTGGTCCGCATTGACTTCCCGCTGACTGCGCTTCTAGCGTGCAAACGTTGTCTCGACAGGTTCGAAGTCGCCCCGGAGGGCCGCCTCCCACCCGCTGTGACCTGCTGTCTTTAGCAGCGCAATGCCGTGGCAACGCAACCCCATGACCAAAGCCATCCCGGGGGAACAGACACGACTTCGGTTCGTCAGACCAGGAGCGACAGTGAAGACCAGCACCGCCAGAGCGATTCAGTGTTCCGCAGCGCTCGCCGCCGCCGGACTCCTCCTCACCGCCTGCGGCTCGTCCGGCGGCAGCGGCGGCTCGGGCGGGTCGGCGCAGGCCGCGACGGCCACGTTCAAGGGCCGCGGCCCCATCACCTACGTCGCGGGCAAGGACACCACCGGCACCGTCCAGACCATCATCGACCGCTGGAACAAGGCCCACCCCAAGGAGAAGGTCACCTTCATCCAGCTGCCCACGGACGCCGACTCGCAGCGCCAGCAGATGATCCAGAACGCGGAGACGAAGTCCGACGCCTACACGGTGCTCGCCACCGACGTCGTGTGGACGTCCGAGTTCGCCGCCCACCAGTGGATCGAGCCGCTGCCCGCGAACCGGTTCCCGCTCGGCAGGATGCTCAAGCCGGTCGTGGAGACCGGCCAGTACCGCGGCAAGCTGTACGCGGTCCCCGCCAGCTCCAACGGCGGCCTGCTGTTCTACCGCACCGACCTGCTCAAGAAGGCGGGCATCACCCAGCCCCCCACCACCTGGGCGCAGATGACCGCCGACTGCGCCAAGGTGACGAAGCTCCCCGAGGCGAAGAACATGTCCTGCTACGCCGGACAGTTCCAGAAGTACGAAGGCCTCACCGTGAACTTCGCCGAGGCCGTCAACTCCGCCGGCGGCCGCATCGTCGACGCCGACGGCAAGCCGGACGTCGACACCCCGCAGGCGAAGAAGGGCCTCGACTTCCTCGTCAAGTCCTTCAAGGACGGGACCATTCCCAAGGAGGCCATCACCTACCAGGAGGAGGACGGCCGGCAGGCCTTCCAGTCCGGCAAGCTGGTCTTCCTCAACAACTGGCCCTACGTGTACTCCCTCGCCCAGAAGAGCGCCGTCAAGGGCAAGTTCGCCGTCGCCCCCCTGCCCGGCCTGAACGGCCCCGGCGCCTCCAGCCTCGGCGGCGCCAACCTGGCCCTGTCGTCCTTCGCCAAGAACAAGGCCACCGCGCTGGACTTCATGAAGTTCTTCACCAGCGAGGAGAGCTCGACCTACTTCCTGAAGAACGCCTCCCTCGCCTCGCCCTACGCGGATCTGTACGACAATGCCGCGCTGGACAAGCAGTTCCCGTACCTGCCCGACCTCAAGCAGTCCATCACCAAGGCCGTGCCCCGCCCCCGCGTCGTGCAGTACGGCGACGTCACCGCCGCCGTCCAGAACGAGGTCTACGCCGCCCTCACCGGCAAGAAGAGCAGCGGACAGGCGCTGAAGGACCTGCAGGCGGACCTGCAGAAGCTGACGGCTCAGTGAGAGCGCGGGTCATGGCCGACACCGCGATCCCGCCCGGCACCGCCGCACACCGGCCCGGGACGGCGGCCGCCCGCCGCCCCGGACGGCCCCCCGCGTCCGCCCGCCCACGAGGCCGCTCCCGGGCCACCGCCGGCGCGGGCCGTCTGGCCGCCCTCCTGGTCTCCCCGACGCTGCTGGTCCTCACGATCGTCGTCCTCTACCCGACACTCATGGCGCTCGACGAGTCCCTGTACGGGGTCAAGGGGCTGGACCCCGAGACAGGGTTCATCAGCAACACAGAGCCGTTCGTCGGGCTGAAGAACTACACCGACATCTTCACCCAGGCCGGCGACCGCTTCTGGAACGCCTTCTGGAACACCACCTTCTTCACCGTCGTCACGGTCTCGCTGGAGACGGTGATCGGCGTGGCCATGGCCCTGATCATGCACCGGGCGTTCCGGGGCCGCGGCCTGGTCCGGGCGAGCATCCTGGTGCGACGAGGCGGCCCGGCTCGACGGGGCGAGCGCCTTCCAGCAGTTCCGGCGCATCACCCTGCCCCTGGTGAAGCCCGCCCTGCTGGTGGCCGTGCTGTTCCGCTGCCTCGACGCGCTGCGCATGTTCGACCTGCCCTACATCCTCATCGGCGCCCAGAAGGGCTCCGTGGAGACCCTGTCGATGCTCGCGCAGAACGAGGCGTCCAACGTCCGTTTCGGCCCGGCCTCCGCCTACGCGGTTCTCCTCTTCCTCTACGTCTTCCTCATCGCGCTCGCCTTCGTACGGCTGCTCGGCGCCGACCTCGTCGGGGACGCCGGCGCCACGAAGAAGAGCGGGAGCCGCCGCGCACGGGAGGTGACGGCATGACCCTCGGCGCCAAGTGGCGGCAGTGGCTGCCCCATCTGGGCATCGCCCTGGTGGTGGCCTACTGCCTGGCCCCGTTCTACTGGATGCTGGTCTCCAGCCTGCGCAGCACGAACGACATCTTCAGCACCTCGCTGCTCCCGTCCCCGGTGTCCTTCGCGAACTACCGCTCGGTGTTCGGCCCGGCCCAGGGATTCACCCGGGCACTCCTCAACAGCCTGATCGTCGCCGGTGTCACCACCGCGCTGTCGCTCGTCCTCGCCACGTTCACCGCCTACGCGATGGCCCGGCTGGAGTTCCGCTTCAAGCGGCTGATCCTCACCCTGATCATCGCCACGTCGATGTTCCCCGTGGTGTCGATCGTCGTGCCGCTGCTGAAACTGTTCACCGACATCGGCTGGATCAACACCTACCAGGCGATGATCGTGCCCAGCATGTCCTTCACGCTGCCGCTCGCGGTGTGGAACCTGACCACGTTCTTCCGGCAGATGCCCGACGAACTGGAGCAGGCCGCGATGGTGGACGGCTGCACTCGCGGCCAGGCCTTCCGCAAGGTCATCGTGCCGCTGGCGGCGCCGGGCATCTTCACCACCGCGATCATCACGTTCATCGCGGCCTGGAACGAGTTCCTCATCGCCCTGTCGATGACCAACAAGCCCGGCATGCAGACCGCCACGGTCGCCATCTCCAAGTTCTCCGGCGCCACGACCTACCAGACGCCGTTCGGCAGCCAGATGGCCGCGGGCGTCGTCGTGACCATTCCGCTGG
>NZ_JBEOXI010000076.1:0-31933 GCF_040296465.1 Streptomyces sp. NPDC002130 | reverse complement strand
GATCGATGCCCTCACCTCGATGCTTCGGAACTCGACCGATCCGGTCTCCGCCGGGCTCGTCGAAGCGCTCGGCGGACTGCGGGCCTCCCTGACCGGGCGTCGCACCATATGCGGGCGCCCTCCAGGAGTTCGTTGTCGGGGCCGATCACCGCGCCGTCGCCTATGACCGTGCCGGTGAGGACCGAGCGTTGGCCGACGCGGGCCCGGGTGCCGATCAGGGAGTCGGTGATGACCGCGCCCGGCTCGATGACCGCGCCCGGCAGGATCGTGCTGCCGAAGATCCGCGCGCCCTCCGCCACGAAGGCGCCCTCGCCCACCACCGTGCCGCCCGCCAGTTTCGCGTCGGACGCGACCTGGGCCGTGGGCAGGACCAGGCGGTCACCGCAGCGGCCGGGGACGGCGGGCGAGGGGGCCCGGCCGAGTACCAGGTCCGCCGAGCCCCGGACGAAGGCCGCCGGGGTGCCCAGGTCCAGCCAGTACGTCGAGTCGACCATGCCCTGGAGGTGCGCGCCGGCCGAGAGGAGGCCGGGGAAGGTCTCCCGTTCCACCGACACCGGCCTGCCCAGCGGGATCGAGTCGATGACGGAGCGGCGGAAGACGTACGCCCCCGCGTTGATCTGGTCGGTGACGATCTCCTCGGGGGTCTGCGGCTTCTCCAGGAACGCCAGGACCCTGCCCGTGTCGTCGGTGGGGACCAGGCCGTAGGCGCGCGGGTCGGTGACCTTGGTGAGGTGCAGCGAGACGTCCGCGCCCGTCGTCTCGTGGGTGTCGACCAGGGCCCGGATGTCCAGGCCCGTCAGGATGTCGCCGTTGAAGATCAGGACCGGGTCGTCGGGGCCGGAGTGCAGCCGGGAGGCCACGTTGCGGATGGCGCCGCCCGTGCCGAGCGGCTCCTCCTCGGTGACGTACTCGAGGTGGAGTCCCAGCGCGGAGCCGTCACCGAAGTACGGTTCGAAGACCTCGGCCAGATAGGAGGTGGCCAGGACGATGTGCTCGACACCGGCAGCTCTCGCTCTCGCCAGCTGGTGCGTGAGGAAGGGCACCCCGGCCGCCGGGACCATGGGCTTGGGCGTGTGCACCGTGAGCGGGCGCAGCCGGGTGCCCTTGCCGCCGACCAGGAGGATCGCTTCAGTCACGTGTCGTCTCTGCTTCCTGCCGGGACCGGCCGAACTGTCTTTCGGCCGGTCAGTGTATGCAGATCGTTCCGTGGCGCCTTCGTCGGCCGTGCGGCATGCCGCCCGCTGCCCCCCGACCGCGGTGAACGTGTGCTCAGCGGCCCTGGTAGCGGGCCGCCTTGGAACGGGCCGAGCCGAGCTTTCCGTAGAGCTTGCGTCCCGGGCACTCGGTCTTGAAGCCGTCCCGGTGCCCCGAGATCGTGTTCAGTCGTACCTTCTTGCCTTTCCGGTGGAGATTGCTTCCGGCCGACTTCAGGTATGTCTTTCCCTTCGGGTTCACCCGGTACAGCCCCAGCTTCCACGCGGTCAGCCGGGCGATGGCCTTGACCGCGGATTTCGACGGCTTCTTGGCGCCGTAGGACCCGAGGACGGCGATCCCCATGCTGTTGCTGTTGAAACCCAACGTGTGTGCGCCGAGGACCGGTTTTGCCACGCCCCCGGCGCGGCCCTCGTAGATCTTTCCGCACTTGTCGATGAGGAAGTTGTAGCCGATGTCCCGCCATCCCATGCTCTTGACGTGGTAGCGGTAGATACCGCGGATGAGTGACGGGACCTGCGAACAGCGGTACTTGTTGCCGCTGGCCGTGTGGTGCACGAAGGCCGCCTTGACCTTCTTCGTGTACCGGAGGCCGCTCTCCCGCAGCCCCTCGTTCGCACCCCAGCCGCGCCGCGTGACGATCCCCGGGCGCGGGCCGATGTACGGCTTCGCCTGCCGCTGCTGCTGCGTCAGCCCGTCGGCGTTGAAGGCGAGGTATTCCTGCTCGGTCGCGGCGCGGCTCAGTGCAGCGATCTCGGTGGCGCCGAGGGGGGCGAGGCCGGCGTTGGCGGCGGAGGCCTCGACGAGGGCGGAGGACTCGGCGTTCCGGGCGTCGGCGGCGCGGGGGCCCCCGACGTCGAGGGATGTGGTGTCGGCCTTGCCCGGGTCGACGAGTTCGAGGCGGAGGCCCGAAGGCAACGGCGGCGCGGCGGGCAGGTGGCGGGCGTCCGGGGGGCGCGCGCGGAAGGCGGCCGCCCTGCCGCCGGACTCTGAGCTGACCCGGAGTTCCACGCCATCGGAGTCGCCCACCCACAGCGGTGCGGTGGCGCCGCGGACGCGGCCCGAGGCCCTCTCGGGGGTGCCCCGGTCGGCGGCGTGGTCGGCGTTGTGGGTGTCCAGGTCCTGCCAACCCGACCAGGTGCCGGTATTGGCGGCGCGGGTGCGGACCCGTACCCGGCCGTGCAGTTCGGCGTCCGGGTCGTCCCAGATGACGCCGACGAGGGAGAAGTGGCGTACGGCGCGGCGGGACAGGCCCTGCTCGGTGGGGGGAGCGGAGGGGGTGGCGCGGGTGCGGGTGAGGGGTTCGAGGGGGAGGGACTGGGTGCTGCCGGCGGCGTACGGTTCGGCCGCGCGCCGCTCGGCCGGGTTCATGGCCGGGGAACCCGCAGGGGGCGCGGGTCTCGCGACTTCCGTGGCCGGCGCCGGTCTCGCCGGCGCCGCGAGGGCGGGAGGGGTGAGGGGGAGGGCCAGAGCGGCCGCGCAGGTGACACCGATCGAGGAAGCAAGGAATCCACGCATGCCCCTGATCTTGGACATAGTCGTACAACTCTGTCCATTGGGGAGTTGACGGACCGTCGGTCGGGGTTCGGCCGAACCGGTGGCGCATTCGGGGCGCAGCGCTGGGCGGGCCGTTGGGTGGGGGCCCGTGCGTTGCGTACGCTTGCGCGGGTGAACGCCACCGACCGCACCCCTGCCGACCTGCTGGGTTCCGCGCTCGCCGCGGATCCGGGACGCCCCCTGGTGACCTTCTACGACGACGCCACGGGCGAACGGGTCGAACTGTCCGTGGCCACCTTCGCCAATTGGGTGGCCAAGACCGCGAACCTCCTCCAGGACGAGCTGTCCGTCGAGCCCGGGGACCGGGTGGCGCTGCTGCTGCCCGCGCACTGGCAGACGGCGGTGTGGCTGCTGGCGTGCGCGTCGGTGGGGGTCGTCGCGGACGTGTCCGGGGATGCCCGGGCGGCCGACGTCGTGGTGAGCGGGCCGGACCGCCTGGAGGAGGCCCGGGCGTGCTCCGGTTCACGGATCGCGATGGCGCTGCGGCCGCTCGGCGGGCGGTTCCCGCAGGCGCCCGAGGGGTTCACCGACTACGCGGTGGAGGTGCCGGGGCAGGGCGACCGGTTCGTGCCGTACGCGCCCGTGGATCCGGAGGGGCCTGCGCTGATCGTGGCCGGTCGGGAGTTCAGCGGGGCCGAGGTGGTCGAGCGGGCCCGGGCCGAGGCGACGGCGCTGGGGCTGACCGGGCCGGGGTCGCGGATCCTGTCGGGGCTGCCGTACGACACGTGGGACGGGTTGAACGCCGGGCTGTTCGGGCCGCTGGCCACCGGGGGTTCCGTGGTGCTGTGCCGGCACCTGGAGCAGGCCGGGGACGGGGTGCTGGACAAGCGGGTGGAGAGCGAACGGGTCACGGTGATCGCCCGCGGCACGGCCGGCCACTGACGCCGGGCGTCGCACAGCAGACGCCGTCATGACTCCCACCCGGGGCGCGGCGGGCCGCTGACGCCGCGCCTCACGCAGCAGACACCGTCACCACCACCCACGGCAGAGACGCCCGCCGACACCGGCCTCGCACAACAGACGCCGTCACGACCACCACCCGGGCCGTGGCGGGCCGCTGACACGGGGTCTCACACGGCGCCACACCGTGATCACCACCCACGGCACAGCCGGCCACCCGCACCGCGTCCCACACGGCGGACACCGTCACCACCACCCGCGGGACGGCGGGCCGGTAGCCCGGCTCCTCGTCCGTTCGGCCCATCCCCATCCGCCCCCCGTCCGTCTTCCGCGCCATGGTCGTAGGAGCAGTGCGCGCGGGGCGTTCCCAGTTCAGGAGGGGTGGTTGCTGCCGTGGGCTACAGGGTCGGTCCGGGCGCGGGGGCGTCCGCCAGCGGGCGGGGGCTGGTGCGGCGGCGCCGACGGCGGTGGGTACGCATCACGGCGTTCGGGGCCATGGCTCTCCTCGTGGCGGCCGGCGGGGCCGGCTGGGCCGTGTACGCGAAGCTCAGCGGGAACATCACGCCCGACGAGGCGGCCGCCGCCGAACTCGCGCGCTACGACAAGGAGCGGCCAACCTCCCTGGTCAAGGACGCCCGGAACATCCTGCTGATCGGGTCGGACTCGCGTGAGGGGACCGGCAACGCCCGCTACGGGCGGGACTCCGGCACCGAGCGGTCCGACACCACGATCCTGCTGCACCTGTCCGCGGGCCGGGGCAGCGCCACCGCCGTCTCCCTCCCCCGGGACCTGATGGTGGACCTGCCGGGCTGCCGGCGCCCGGACGGCTCCCGCAGCGCGCCCCGGTTCGCCATGTTCAACCAGGCCTTCCAGCTGGGCGGCTCGGCCTGCACCATCCGGACCGTGGAGAAGCTGACCGACATCCGCATCGACCACCACGTCGTCGTCGACTTCCACGGCTTCAAGAAGATGGTCGACGCGGTCGACGGCGTCGAGGTGTGCCTGCGGGAGCCGATCGACGACCGGGCCGCCAAGCTGCGGCTGCCCGCCGGGCACGTGACACTGGACGGCGAGCAGGCCCTCGGCTACGTCCGCGCCCGCAAGTCCCTCGGCGACGGCAGCGACACCGAGCGGATGGAGCGGCAGCAGCGATTCCTCGGGGCACTCGTCAACAAGGTGCGCAGCAACGACGTCCTGCTGAATCCGGTGAAGCTGTACCCCGTGCTGGATGCCGCCACGTCGTCCCTCACCACCGACCCGGAACTGGCCAGCTTGCGTGGTTTGTACGATCTTGTGCGTGGTCTGCGCGACATCCCCATGGAACAAGTGCAATTCCTGACCGTCCCCCGGGAGTCGTATGCGTACGACGCCAATCGCGACCAACTCGTGGAGCCCGCGGCGGACCGGCTCTTCGAGCGGCTGCGCACGGACGCACCCCTGGTCGTGGCGGGGAACGGCCCGCGAAGTTCCGCCCCGCCGAGCCTCTCCGGCACGCGCGACGGGTCGTACGGGGACGCGCATCCGGGTCCTCATCTCGGGCCCGCCGTCACCGTTTCTCCTCCACCGACGTATCGGGGGAACACGGCAGCCGAGGACACCTGTGAGTAAAGCGGGCACCAAGGCCACTCCAAGGCAATGAACTCTCCACCCGGGAATAGGCGAATTGCCCGGGTGTGGGGACGTGGCATGGGTCACCGTCGTCGCCCGGCGCCGAAAGGGCCGGTTAGTGTGAGCGATCCGGTGCGCCCGGCCCCGAGGGAGGTCCCGAGGTCGCGCACTGTGTGACCGAGACCCGGGCGCCTGGAGGGGGAAGGCGCCGCGTCCCCCGACGGAGGAATCAGGCAACCGTGGACGCGCAAGGCCGTGGGCGGGCGGACGACGTCGACCCCGCAGACCAGTGGGTGCTCAACCCGAACACCGGCGAATACGAACTGCGCCTGGGACCTTCGGCGCCGCGGTCGGGCGTGCCCGCACCTCGCAGGCCCCGGTCCTCCGAGGCGGCCCCGCCCGCGCGCGGCCGTAAGGAGGCACGCGGACGTACGGAGGCGCCCGCCCGGTCGCGGCCCGAAACGCCCGGCCGGTCGCGGCCCGAGACGCCCGGCCGCGCGGTGCCGCCGCCGCGCAGACGCCGCGGGGCGCCGGAGGAGCCGCTGCCGGGACGGCGCGGACGACGCCCGGCGAAGAAGGTCTCGAAGAGCAAGAAGGTCCTGCTGTGGACCGGCGGCACGATGGCGTTCGTGCTGGTCGCCGGCGCGGGTGCCGCGTACTTCTACATCGAGCACCTGAACAACAACATCGCGTCCGTCTCCGACGACGGCGCGAGCACCGGTGGCTTCAGCAAGGACAAGGCGATCAACATCCTGCTGATCGGCACCGACAAGCGCACCGGCAAGGGCAACGGCAGCTACGGCGACGCGGGCAGTGTCGGGCACGCCGACACCACGATCCTGCTGCACGTCTCCAAGGACCGTTCGAACGCGACCGCGCTGAGCATCCCGCGTGACCTGATCACCGACGTGCCGGACTGCCCGACGACGCAGGAGGACGGCACGCAGAAGATCATCCCCGGCACGCGGCAGGTCCGCTTCAACACGAGCCTCGGCCAGGACGGCCGTACGCCCAGCTGCACGATGCGTACCGTGACCGAGCTGACCGGGGTCAAGCCGGACAACTTCATGGTGGCGGACTTCAACGCGGTCAAGACGCTGACCAGCGCGGTGGGCGGGGTCGAGGTCTGTGTGGGCAAGGACCTCGACGACCCGGACTCGCACCTGAAGCTGTCCAAGGGCATGCACACCATCGAGGGCGAGCAGGCGCTGGCGTTCGTGCGCACCCGGCACGCCGTCGGTTTCGGCGGGGACCTGAGCCGGATCGGGCTGCAGCAGCAGTTCCTGAGCGCGCTGATGCGCAAGCTGAAGTCCAACGACACCCTCACCAGCCCGTCGAAGATGCTCGACCTGGCCGAGGCGGGCACCAAGGCGCTGACCGTCGACTCGCAGCTGGACAGCATCGGCAAACTGAAGGACCTCGGTCTGGAGCTGGGCAAGCTCAACACCAAGAACCTGACCTTCACCACCGTCCCGGTGATCGACAACCCGGCGGAGAAGGTCAAGGCCACCGTCGTCCTCAACGAGTCGACGGCCCCGCAGGTCTTCGACATGATCAGGAACGACGTCTCCTTCACCGCCGTCAAGGAGCAGAAGAAGAAGGAGGCCGCCGCGGTCGCCGCCCGCCTGAAGGGCACCAAGGCACCGGCCTCCGACGTCCGGGTGCGGATCCTCAACGGCGGTGCCGTCGCCGGCAGCGCCCAGGAGACGCTGAGCTGGCTGCAGAACGAGGAGGGCGTGACCAAGTCCGAGAACGCGGGCAACGCGCCCGCCTCACTGGCGAAGACCACCCTCGAGTACGGGCCCGACCAGGCCGACCAGGCCCGCCGTCTCGCCGACATCATGGGTCTGTCCGGGGCCGCGATGAAACCGGGCAAGAGCGTGACCAACGACCAGGGGCTGCCCGCGATGACGCTGACCCTCGGCAAGGACTTCGAAGGGGCTGGGGTCTCCCTCACCGCACCCACGAAGGCACCGGAGGGCGTGCAGAAGTCCACCGCCGACAAGGTGGAGTGCGCCAAGTAACGGGTATTCACTTCGCGTTCGCCAAACTTCCTTCAAACAAATGGGCGGGATTGCCCAGTTGTGAGAACGTGCAATTTCTCACCCACGTCGCTTGACGCCGAAGTGTGCGGATAGTGTGTGCGATCCAGTGCTCTCACCCATGAGCTCCGTCCTGGGGGAGTGCACTGCTTGACCAGCACCGTGCGCCTTCCGGGGGAGGGCGCCGCGTGGCCCGACGGAGGAACAGGCAACCGTGGACGCGCAAGGCCGTGGGCGGGCGGACGACGTCGATCCCGCAGACCAGTGGGTACTCAACCCGAACACCGGCGAATACGAACTGCGACTGGCCCCTTCCGCAGCGCAGTCGTCCGTTCCCGGTCCCCGTGGTTCCGGTGGCCGTGGCCCGACCGGGGCGGGCGGTGCGGCACGTGCCCGCCGGACCGAACCCGCCCGGCGTTCCGGGGCGGCGGCATCCGGCGGTGAGGCTTCCTCCCCGCGCCGACGCACCAACGCCCCGGCCGACGCGGCCGCGGGGCGGCGCGGGCGCCGTCCGGCGCAGAAGAAGGGGAAGGGCAAGAAGGTCCTGATGTGGACCGGCGGCTCCCTGGCCTTCGTGCTCGTCGGGACGAGCGCGGCCGCGTACCTCTACTACGAGCACCTCAACAACAACATCACGTCCGTCTCCGACGACGGCGCCGGCACCGGCGGGTTCAGCAAGGACCGCGCGATCAACATCCTGCTGATCGGCACCGACAAGCGCACCGGCAAGGGCAACGAGGGCTACGGCGACAAGAACAGCGCCGGGCACGCGGACACCACGCTCGTGCTGCACGTCTCCAAGGACCGTACGAACGCGACGGTGCTGAGCATCCCCCGCGACCTGATCACCGACATCCCGGACTGCCCGACGACGCAGGAGGACGGCTCGGAGAAGGTCATCCCGGGCAAGCAGCGCACCCGCTTCAACAACAGCCTGGGGCAGGAGGACCGGACGCCGAGCTGCACCATGCGCACGATCACCGAGCTCACCGGGCTGAAGATGGACCACTTCATGGTGGCCGACTTCAACGCGGTCAAGACGCTGACCAGCGCGGTGGGCGGGGTCGACGTCTGCCTGGCCAAGGACATCAAGGACCCCGACTCCAAGCTCGACCTGCCCAAGGGCGAGCACACGATCGAGGGCGAGGAGGCGCTGGCCTTCGTCCGGACCCGGCACTCCGTGGGATTCGGCGGTGACCTGAGCCGGATCGAACTGCAACAGCAGTTCCTGGGCTCGATGATGCGCAAGCTGAAGTCCAACGACACCCTGACCAGCCCGCCGAAGATGATCAAGCTGGCCGAGGCGGGCACCAAGGCGCTGACCGTCGACTCGCAGATCAGCACGATCAAGAAACTGGCCGATCTCGGGGCAGAGCTGGGCAAGTTCGACACCAAGAACCTCACGTTCGCGACCGTGCCCGTCGTCGACAACCCGGCGGAGAAGATCAAGGCCACGGTGGTCCTGAAGGAACCTCAGGCCCAGCAGCTGTTCGCGATGGTCCGCGACGACGTCTCGCTGACCGCGGTGAAGCAGGAGAAGAAGAAGGAGAAGGCCGCCGAGGCCGCCCGGCTCAAGGGCACCAAGGCACCGGCCTCCGAGGTCCGGGTGCGGATCCTCAACGGCGGCGCCATCGCCGGCAGCGCCCAGGAGACCCTCAGCTGGCTGCAGGTCCAGGAGGGCGTGACCAAGTCCGAGAACGCGGGCAACGCCGAACAGCCGCTGGCCAAGACCACGCTGGAGTACGGGCCCGACGAGGCGGACCAGGCGCGCCGGCTCGCGGAGATCATGGGCCTGTCCGGGGCCGCGCTCAAGCCGGGCAAGAGCGTGACCAACTCCCAGGGTCTGCCGGCGATGACGCTGACCCTGGGCAAGGACTTCGAGGGCGCGGGCGTGCCCCTCACCACTCCGGCGAAGGTGCCGGACGAGGTGCAGAAGGCCACGGCCGACAAGGTCGAGTGCGCGAAGTGACCTGACCGTCCCTTCCTGCGTCTTACAGGCGGACGGAGCAAGCCCGGACGATTCGACCGGGTGTACATCCGATCGGGCATGTCGAAGGTCCAACCAGAAGCGGGGACGACCGTGCTCCGGCGGAGCAGTGGGGGAACCCGTGGTCCGGACGGACACGGGTCGCCCGTGATCCGAACACGACGCGGGGCGGACCCCGTGGTCGGCCATTGGGGTGGGGAGGCAGGGGTATGGCGCAGAGTGACGTGCGCGCAGGCGGCACACGGCACGGTTCGGGCGGCCCGGCCCAGGACGAGCGTCCGGGGACGGCGGCGCCCTCCGCGGGCGGGGGCGAGGGGGACAGAGGCGGCCGCAGCCGTCGGCACGGCCGGCGGCGCGGCGGCGGACGCCGGATATTGCGCTGGTCCGCGATCGTGCTGTCGGTCCTGATACTCGGGACGGCCGGCGCCGGATACCTCTACTACCGCCATCTCAACGGCAACATCGACAAGGGCAAGCGCAACAGCGGCGAGTCCGACGTCAAGAAGGCCGATCCCAACGCGGCGGGCCAGACCCCGCTCAACATCCTGCTCATCGGCTCCGACAGCCGGAACTCGGCGGAGAACGTCAAGCTCGGCGGCGGCCGGGACAACGTCGGCAGCAAGCCTCTGGCGGACGTGCAGATGCTCCTGCACGTCTCGGCGGACCGCGAGAGCGCGTCCGTGGTGAGCATCCCGCGGGACACCCGGGTGGACATCCCCAAGTGCGTCGACCCCGACACCGGGGAGAAGTACCCGGCGAAGAACACGATCATCAACGAGACGCTCCAGCGCGGCGGGCCGGGCTGCACCCTCGCCACCTGGCAGAACCTGACCGGTGTGTACATCGACCACTGGATGATGGTCGACTTCGCCGGAGTGGTGGACATGGCGGACGCCATCGGCGGTGTCCCGGTCTGCGTCAACCAGAACGTGTGGGACCGGCCGCTGCCCGGCCAGGGCGGTGGCTCCGGACTGAAGCTGAAGGCCGGCACGCACAAGGTGCAGGGCAAGGAGGCGCTGCAGTGGCTGCGCACCCGCCACGCCTGGGGCAGTGACCCGCTGCGTGCCAAGGCGCAGCACATGTACATGAACGCGATGATCCGGACGCTGAAGGAGCAGAACGTCTTCACCGACACCGGCCGCCTGATGGGCCTGGCCGAGGCGGGCACGAAGGCGCTGAAGGTGTCCGAGGAGATCGGCACGGTCAAGGAGCTGTACGACGTCGGCATGCAGCTGAAGTCGGTCCCGACGAACCGCATCACGATGACGACGATGCCGTGGATCGAGGACCCCCTGAACCGCAACCATCTGGTGCCCAAGCCGGAGGACGCCGACACGTTGTGGGCGATGCTCCGCGACGACGTCTCCTTCGACAAGAGCGGCAAGGCGCGGGCGGCCACGGACTCGGGCCCGTCCTCGGCTTCGGCTTCGGCTTCGGCTTCGGCTTCGGCAAAGGCCACCGGGCCCGCCGCCGCGCCGGCCGCGGGGCTGTCGGTGTCCGTCGTCAACGGCACGGCCAGTGACCAGCAGGCCGCCGTTCCCCAGCGGGCCGCCGCGGTCGTGGCGGCGCTGCAGCGCGAGGGCTTCACCCGGGCCGTCGCCGCGAGCGGGCAGGACCCGCAGGCCCGGACACAGGTGACGTACCCGAAGAGCACGGGCGAGCAGGGCCGGGCCAACGCGCTGTCGGTGGCGAAGGCGGTCGGCGTGCCGAGCAGCCAGGTGCGGGCCACGGACGACGTGACCACCACGCTGGTCATCGGCAGCGACTGGCGGGAGGGCACGGCCTACCCGAAGCAGAAGGTTCCCGCGGCGGGCGACCTGCCCGACTCCGCGGACGCGCTGACCGCGGACAAGACGGAGTGCATGGACGTGTACAAGCCCTACCGGTGGTGAACGTCTCCGCGGCATGAGAGAGCGGAGCCCGCCGTCCGGGAGGACGGCGGGCCCCGTTGTGTACCCGGGGGCGGGTCAGCGGCGCAGTGCCTCCGCCGGCTGGATGCGGCTGGCGCGCCAGGACGGGTAGAGGCCGGCGAGCACGCCGGTCGCCAGGCCGACCAGGGGGGCGGTCACGACCGTCGCCGGATGGATGACGGGCGTCCACTCGCGGTGGACGGCCATGACGACGACGGTCACCGTGCCGAGGCTCGTGCCGACCAGCCCGCCGAGTGCGCCGAGCGCGCCGGACTCGGCGAGGAACTGGACCGTGATGTGCCGGCCGCGGGCACCGAGCGCGCGGCGCAGGCCGATCTCCCCGGTGCGCTCCAGCACGGCGACGAGCGTGGTGTTGGCGATGCCGACCGCCCCGATGACCAGGCATATCCCGGCCAGCAGCATGAAGAGCTGGTTCAGGTCGGACGTGACACTGCCGCGCAGGGTCTTCGGGTCGGGCGGCGGTACGACCTTGAAGTGCTCGGGGTGGGCCGGGTCGAGGGCGAGTGCCGCCTCGGAGGCGATCTGCCGGGCGGCGCCGAGGTCGGTGGAGATGAGCATCTTGGCCCGCTCGCCGCTCTGGGGTCCGCCCCAGATCTTCTCGGCGGTGGTGCGCGGCACCACGACCGACAGCAGCAGGTCGGCCTTGCGCTCCACGTCGTCGACGATGCCGATGACGGTGAAGGCCCGGTCCCCGACGAAGACGGCGGGGGCGGTCTCCAGGGTGCTGATGCCCAGCCGGGAGGCGAGCCCCGAGCCGATCACGGCGACGTTCTCCCCGTGCCGGTCGTGGTACGCGTCGAAGGTCCGGCCCTGTGCCAGGCTCGGCTCGGCCGCCGCGAGGGCTCCAGGCGAGGCGGCGACGACCTGCGCCTCCTCCCCCGCCGCGCCGGCCGAGGGGGGCGCGGCGCCGACGGTGGTGCCCGGACCCAGCCGGACGGGCCAGTAGACGCCGGCTTCGCGGACGCCGCCCAGTGCCTCGATGCGGCGGTCCGCGTCCGCCGGGAAGGCGTTGGCGAGGAACTCGGGCTGCTCGCCGCCGGTGTCCTCGACGGTCACCTCGGTGGCGGTCAGTTCGTTGAAGCGGGAGTCGATCTGCGAGGACGTGGTCGCGGTCAGCCCGAGGACGGCGACGAACGTGCCGACGCCGAGCACCGTGCCGAGCGCCGTCAGCGCGGAGCGGGCGGGCCGCTGGAGGATGCCGGCGACGGACTCCGCCAGCAGGTCCCGGGGGCTGAACCGGGAGCGCTCGCCCCGGGGTACGCGCCGGGCGGCCTTCCCGAGGCCCGGCACGCGGAGGCTCTTGAGGGCACCGACGTTTCTGAGGTTCCTGAGGGTCGGCATCAGACTCCCACCTGCTCCGTCAGCACCCCGTCCCGGATGGCGACGGTCCGCCGGCCTCGGGCCGCGACGTCCGGGGCGTGGGTGATCACGACGAGGGTGATGCCGTCCGCGTGCAGTTCGTCGAGGAGGGCGAGGACCGACTCCGCCGTCTGCGTGTCGAGGTTCCCGGTCGGCTCGTCGCACAGCAGCAGGGACGGCCGGGCGACCAGGGCCCGGGCGATGGCGACGCGCTGGCGTTCACCGCCGGACAGCCGGGTGGGCAGCGCGTCCGTGCGGTGGCCGAGGCCCACCCGGTGCAGCGCCTCGCGGGCGCGTTCCCTGCGGCCGCGGCGGGCGCCGCCGTTGTAGACCATGGCGAGCTCGACGTTCTCCAGCGCGGAGCGGTGCGGCAGCAGGTGGAAGCTCTGGAACACGAAGCCGATGCGCCGCCCGCGCAGCCCGGTGCGCTCGCCGTCGGCGAGGGGGCCGGTGTCGATGCCGTCGAGCAGGTACCGGCCCTCGGTGGGCGCGTCCAGCAGCCCCGCGATGTTGAGGAACGTCGACTTGCCGGACCCGGAGGGGCCCACGACCGTGACGTAGTCGCCCTGCCGCACCGTCAGGTCGCAGGGCTTCAGGGCCGGTACGGGCGGTGGCCCGGGATAGGTCAGCCCCACCCCGCGGAACTCGATGACCGGCGGTGCGCCGGCCGTGCTCACCTGGCGGTCCCGTCGCCCGCCGCGGACCGGACCCCGACGACGACCTTGTCGCCGGCCTCGAGCCGGGCGCCGCCCACCGGGGTCACGGCGGTGTAGCCGTCACCGGAGGTGCCGGGCCGCACCTCCACGCGCCGTCGCTCGCCGGAGCGGTCCAGCACCGTGACGGTGGTGCGCGCGTCGGCGCCGGCGGACAGCGCGGAGACCGGGACGACGAGCACCTTGCCGTCGGAGGAGCCGGCCTCGACGGTGAGCCGTACGTCCTGGCCGGCCAGGCGGGCCGGGAGGGCTGAGTCGGGCTTGACGGTGACCGCGTAGCCCTGTCCGGCCGGTGCCGCGGCGGCCGCGCCGTCACCGCCGCCGTCCGCCTCGGGGACGGTGGGTGTGTCGGCGACCGTGCCGACGGTGCCGGTGAGTTCCTGGCCGTAGACCTCGGACAGCACCTCGACCTTCTGGCCGGGGCGGACGAGGTCCTTCTCCTGGGCGCCGAGGAAGCCGGTGACGACGAGCCGGCCGGCGGAGACGGTGGCGAGCTTCTCGCCCGCGGCCGTGCCGACCTTGGCGGTCATGCTGTCGACGCGGGCCGGGAAGCCGGAGAGGAAGACGACCTCGGAGGCGGGCACCATCGGCCCCGAGACGGCCTCGGCCTCGGCCAGTGCGGTCTTCGCCTCGGTGAGGTCCTCGCGGGCGTAGCGGATCTCGTCGGCGTCGGCCTTGTCGCCGAGCAGCTGGTCGAGGGCGCGCTGGGCGCTCTTCACCTCGTCGCGGGCGCCCTCCAGCGGATCGGCGCCGTCCTTGCCGCCGCCCGCGGTGACGGGTTCGTAGCCGATGGCGGCGTACAGCGCGGCGACGGCCTGCTTGGTGCCGGGGCCGTAGGTGCCGGTGGCGTCGGCGCCGGTGCCGTGGCCGAGGTCACGCAGTGCCTGCTGCAGCTGGCGTACGTCGTCGCCGCGGGAGCCGGGCTTGAGGTCGCGGTAGACGGGGAGCTCGCCGCGCAGGGCGAAGACCGGGCGGCCGGAGACCTCCACCAGGACGCGGCCGCCGCGGAAGGTCTGGCCGGAGCGCACCATCACCTTGGTGACGACGGGCCGGGCCACGTCCTCGGCGGCGGTGCCCGCGGGCGCGATGTCCACCGTTTGGGAGGCGGAGACCGTGCCCCGGGTGACGACCGTGTCGGCGAGGACGCGGCGCTCGACGGGCGCGGTGAGGACGTCGGGAGCCGGTGGCCGGGCCTCGGCCGCGGCCTGCGCGGGCGACTTCACGTAGGCGGACGTCCACAGCGCGGCACCGACGAGCACGACCGATCCCACGGCCAGCGCGGTCAGCGACCGCCTGCGCCGGGTCAGGCCGGAGCTCTCCCCCTGCTTCGACAACTGACACTCCCCCAGCAACGGACGACGTGCGTCAGGTGCGACCTCCACCCCACCCGGCGGGCACCTTCACACCGTCATGGTCACGCCGACATGACCATTTTCGTTCGGTCAAAGTCAAGTTAGTTGTTATCAAAGCCACTTGACGACCGATTATTTACGGCCATGGTGATCGTTTTTGAGTCACAAGCGTCACGGCGCTTGCACTCTCATGAACACCCCATGCGAGGATCCTGCGCCGTTGGGCACACAACCCTCACAGGAAACGGGGAGAAACTGATGAGAGGTCGTTCCTTCTTCGCCGCGGCTGCGATCGCGCTCGGCACGCTGGCACTCAGCTCGGCGCCGGCCCAGGCCGGTTACAACGACGGCCGCTGTGACAGCGGCGAGCTGTGCATGTACTACCACTCGACCCAGTACGGCGCGTCGTCCTACGTCGACTACTACGACGAGGAGCCGAGCCACCACGACGACGTGTTCCGCTCCAGCGGCGCGGGCAAGGGCCAGGTCGCCGGCAACAACGCGTCGTCCGCGAAGTGCGAAGGCACCCGCTACAACTACGCGATCTTCTTCAACTCCAACTTCAACGGGCAGCGCCACAACCACACCTGCGACGGTGTGCGCCGCAACACCCCGGGCTGGCTGCAGAACAACAACGCCTCCAGCTACGAGCCCTTCTAAGGACGCGGACGAACCCATGCCGCGCAGTACCACCGCACGACGGCTCGGGGCGGCGCTGGTGTGCGCCGCCCTCGGGCTGACCGCCTGCTCCTCGGGCTCCGGGGACGACGACACGCCGGGCTCCCGCTCCAGCGCCGCCCCGCCGGTCGACTTCAAGAACCCACCGAAGGTCAGCGCCACCCCCAGCATGGCCGCCTCGGTCAATCTCGAACTGCCCCTGGAGGCGTACGCCTGGACCGATGCCGAACTGCGCACCAGGCGGCAGGGCGAGGACCTGCTCGCCGCCGCGTGCATGCGCGACTACGGCTTCGACCTGGAACCCCGGCCGCCGTACCGGGGCGACAAGGCCCTGCGGGACGCCAACCGCTACGGGGTGTCCGACCCGGACAAGGCCTCCCGCTTCGGCTACCACCCGGACCCCGCCGCGCGTGGGCCCAAGCCGCCGAAGGAGAACTACTCCAGCGCCGAGTCGCTCGTGCTGTTCGGCCCGCGTGAGGGGCAGAACGCTCAGGCGAAGCAGAACGGCAAGGCCATCCCCAAGGGAGGTTGCTGGGGCAAATCCCTGCGCGACCTCGCCTCCAAGGGGCCCAAGGTCCACCCGGACCAGGAGGAGTTCGCCGACCAGCTCGCCGGCTTCGCCTACCAGGAGTCCCAGAAGGACTCCCGGGTGAAGAAGGCGTTCACCGCCTGGTCCGCCTGTATGAAGGAACGGGGCTACTCCTATTCCTCCCCCATGGGCGCCGTGGAGGACAAGCGGTTCACCACGTCGGCCGCCGCCTCGTCCGAGGAGATCCGCGTCGCCCAGGCCGATGTCGCCTGCAAACGCGAGCACAACGTGATCGGCGTCTGGTACGCCGTCGAGGTCGCGTACCAGGAGCGGGCGATCGAGAAGAACGAGCAGTTGCTGAACACGCTCAGGGAACGCAAGAGCACCATCCTGAAGGCCGCGGCCGCCGCCGGGGCCCGCTGACCGGACGGGACCCGCACACGCGGCTCGCCCGCGCCGGTCCGGTCCTCCTCTTCGCCGCCGTCGTCACGTCGTGAGCGTCCCCGGACCCTCCGGGGCACGCCCGCCCGACGGGGCGGCGGCGCACGGGAGGCGCCGACTCCGGCGTGCGTGCACACCAAAGGCCCCTCCCCGTCCGGGAAGGGGCCCCTGGCCGCGTCGGGTCAGCTCGCGGCGGCGTCGGCGCACACCGCGGGGCGCCGGGATGCGATGACCTTCCTCGCCAGCGCCCGCGGGCTGGTCAGGAAGCCCCAGCCCCACGACATGTGCATGGTGGCCAGCGCCACGGGGATCTGCAGCCGCGCCTTCAGCGGCAGGCCCTTGCCCGCCGGGACCGAGCCGAGCACGATCGCCGCGACATAGCCGCCCGGCACCACGAAGCCCCACGGCGTCAGCAGGGCGCCCACCAGGATCCCGGCCCCGATCGCGCACACGGCGGCCGGCGGGGCGAGGTAGCGCAGGTTGATCGAGCCCTCGTGGAAGCGGGCGACCACGTGCCGCCAGCGGCCGTAGTCCTTGTACTGCTTGGCGAGCGCCTTCACGCTCGGCCGCGGCCGGTACGACACCTTCAGCTCGGGCGAGAACCAGATGAGGCCGCCCGCCTCACGGATGCGGAAGTTCAGCTCCCAGTCCTGGGCGCGGATGAACTCCACGTTGTAACCGCCCTGCTGCTCCAGCGCCTCGCGCCGGAACACCCCCAGGTAGACCGTCTCGGCCGGACCCGCCTGACCGCCGGTGTGGAAGGCGGCGTTGCCGACCCCTATCTTCGAGGTCATCGCGGCGGCGACCGCGTGCTCCCAGTCGTTCTCGCCCTCGGCGTGCATGATGCCGCCGACGTTCTGCGCGCCGGTCTCCTCCAGGAGCCGTACCGCGGTCGCGATGTAGTTCGGCGAGAGCATGCCGTGCCCGTCGACACGGACGACGATCGGATGCCGGGAGGCGTTGATCGCCGCGTTCAGCGCCGCGGGCGTACGGCCGGTGGGGTTGGGGACGGTGTGGACACGCGCGTCTTCGGCCACGAGCTCGGCGGCGATCTCGTCCGTGCGGTCCGTGGACGGACCGAGGGCGATCACGACCTCCATCTCGCCGGCGTACTCCTGCGCGAGGATCGCTTGGACTGCTCCCCGCAGATGCCGCTCCTCGTTGAGGACGGGCATGATCACGGAAACGGCGGGGAGCCGCACGTCGGGATTGGCGTTCATAGGGGGGTCACGTTACCGCGAACGGGGGACACCGGTGCGCGCCGCCGGGGCGGTACCGCAGGCCGCAGATCGTATCGGCCTACGGTTTCACAGATCCCACGTACGGCCGTCGTCCGGAGGTGTTCCCATGCCCACGCCGCCGCGGTCCTCCCGGTCCACCGCCGGCCCCCAGCGCCGCCCGCAGCCCCCGTCCCCCCGCCGCGCTCCGCGCAGGCCGGCGCCGCCCGCGCGCAAGCCGCGCTGGGCCCTGCGGGCGGTCACCACACTGTCCGTGGTGGTCCTCGCCTCCGCCGGCATCGGGCACGCGGTGATGACCAGCCTGGATGCGGACATCGCCCGGGTCGACCCCTTCAAGGACATGAAGAACCGCCCGCAGGCGGGCCACGGCATGAACCTCCTGCTCGTCGGCACCGACGGCCGGGAGAGGATCGGGCAGGCGGAGCGCCGCACGTACCGGCTGGGCGGCGCACCCTGCCACTGCACCGACACGATCATGATCGTGCACATCTCGGAGAACCGGGACCGGGCCAGCGTGGTCAGCCTGCCGCGCGACTCGTACGCGGTGACGCCGGCGCATGTCGACCGTACGTCCGGCAAGCGGCACGACGGACACCCCCTCAAGCTGAACGCCGCGTACGCCGAGGGCGGGCCGCAGCTGACCGTGCGCACCGTCGAGCACATGACCAAGGTGAAGATCGACCACTATCTGGAGGTCGACTTCACCAGCTTCATGAAGACGGTGGACGTGGTCGGGGGCGTGCAGATCTGCACGGCCGACCCGCTGAAGGACAGCTACACCGGCCTGGACCTGCCGGCCGGCCGGCACACGCTCCGGGGCGGGCAGGCGCTCCAGTTCGTCCGTGCCCGCCATGTCGACGGGGCCTCCGACCTGGGCCGCATGAAGCGGCAGCAGCGCTTCATGGCGGCGCTCGTGGAACGGCTCACCTCGTCCGGGATCCTCCTCAACCCGATGAAGTTCCGGGACGTGACGCGGGCGGTGCTGGGCTCGGTACGGGCCGACAAGGGCTTCGGCACGGACGAGATGCTGGACCTGGGCCGCGCCATGCGGAACTTCTCCCCCTCCTCCTCCGAGTTCACCACCGTCCCGGTCGGGCAGATGGGGTACGCCGTGAAGGGCGTCGGCTCCACGCTGAAGTGGGACCCCGTGAAGGCGGAGCGCCTCTTCCACGCCCTGCGCAAGGACCAGCCGCTGTCGGTGCACCGGCCGCGCGGCGCCGCCCGGGTCGTCCCGGTCGCCCCGCAGCAGATCAGCGTCCAGGTGGAGAACGGCACCCGCACGCCCGGCCTCGGCCGCAGGGTGGACGCGGCCCTGGCGGCGACGGGCTTCCGCACGACCCGCGCGCCCGCGAACGCCGCCACCCGCGACGTGAAGCGCACGGTCGTCGCCTACGACCCCCGCTGGGACCGCTCGGCGAAGTCCCTCGCGACCGCCCTGCCCGGCAGCGAGCTGCGCGCGGTCGCGGGCCTGGGCGCGACCCTGAAGGTGATCGCGGGCCAGGACTTCGAACGCGTCCGCAAGGTGCGGGCCGAGGATCCGGGGCAGGGCGAATTCGGGGTGGTGCGGGGGGACGAGGTGGCGTGCGGTTAGGACCGGCCGTCCTGCCCTGAGGCCTGGCGCTCGGCCCCTGAACGCGTCGCCCGGCCCTGCAAACCTGACGCTCGGCGCCCCTGGCACGCGTCGCCCGGCCCCGCAAGCCTGACGCTCGACGCCCTGGGCACGCGTCGCCCGGCCCCGCAAGCCTGACACTCGGCCCGGGAGCCTGTCGCTCGGCCCTGGATCGTGCCGTCCGGCCCGGGAGCCTGACGCTCGGCCCTGGATCGTGCCGTCCGGCCCGGGAGCCTGACGCTCGGCCCTGGATCGTGCCGTCCGGCCCGGAAGCCCGACGCCGGGCGCGGCGAGCCTGTCGTTCGGCCCCGGCGAGCTGGGTGGTCCGGCCCCGGGCCCGGGAGCTCGGGCGGCCCGGGTCAGTCCTCGAAGCCCTCCGCCGCGCGTCTCTCGCGCAGGTCCATGATCGCGCGGCGGCGGGCCAGGCGGTGGGTGCGGCGGATCTGGGCCTCCTGGTAGCGGCGCTTGTCGCGCTCCGTCTCCGGGAGGACCGGCGGGACCCGGCGGGGCTTGCCGTCGGCGTCGACCGCGGCGAAGACGAGGTAGGCGGAGCCGACCTGCGTGGGCGGGGCGGACTCGTTCCAGCGTTCGGCCAGGACCCGGACCCCGACCTCCATGGACGTCCGGCCGGTCCAGTTGACCTGCGCCTTGACGTGGACCAGGTCGCCGACGCGGACCGGCTCCAGGAACGCCATCTCGTCCATGGACGCGGTGACCGCCGGCCCGCCGGAGTGCCGTCCGGCCACGGCCCCCGCCGCGTCGTCGACCAGCTTCATGATCACCCCACCGTGCACGGTCCCCAGAAGGTTCGTGTCGTTGTGGGTCATGATGTGGCTGAGGGTGGTGCGGGACGCCGAAGTCGGCTTGCCCGGGATATCCGGACTGCCGGAATCCGCAGCTGGGGCCTGGTCTGTCATGGCCTCTACCCTAAGCCGAGGCTGCGCGTGGGGGTTTTGTGTCAGCTTCGCCACAGCCGTGCTCTGATTTTCCGACGACTCTTGTATGGCGCACTACGGGGACCTGCACACTGGGCGCATGAATGACTGGCCCGAGGGATTCTCCGGTGACAACCGCGGCAACCGCTTCGGACGCGGCAGCTCGAGCGCACAGCCCGAGAGCGCCCGCGTCATGCGGCAGGTCCGCCGTGGCCCGGCGGCATCGCCCGGGCAGGCGGGCTACGGCGGGGCCCCGCCGTACGGCGGCGGCGTACCGCAGCAGCCGTCCTACGTGGACGGCGGCGGCTACGGCCCCGGTGACGGCTACGACAGCGGTTACAACACCGGCCAGGTCTACGGCTCTCCCGGCGGCAGAGGCCCCGGCGGCCCGGGCGACGGCATGTACGAGCCGCGTCCCGCGCCGGACTGGCGCCGCCGCATCAAGGTGACGGCCATCACTTTGGTGACGCTGCTGGTCGTGACGAGCGTCGGCACGTACTTCTGGGCCGACTCCAAGCTCAACCGCGAGGTCGACCTGTCGAAGGTCATCGACCGTCCGGAGGCGGGCGAGGGCACGAACTACCTGATCGTCGGCTCCGACAGCCGCAAGGGCATGTCGGCCGAGGAGAAGAAGAAACTGCACACCGGGTCCGCCGAGGGCAAGCGCACGGACTCGATGATGATCCTTCACACCGGCGGCGGCGCCCCGACCCTGATCTCGCTGCCGCGCGACTCGAACGTCACGATCCCGTCGTTCAAGGGCTCCGACTCCGGCAAGTTCTACCCGGCCACGGGCCGCCAGACGAAGCTGAACGCGGCCTACGCCGAGGACGGCCCGGAGCTGCTGGTGCGCACGGTGGAGGCCAACACGGGCCTGCACATCGACCACTACGTGGAGATCGGTTTCGCCGGCTTCGCGAACATCGTGGACGCTGTCGGCGGCGTCGAGATGGACATCCCGCAGGACATCAAGGACACCAAGTCCGGCGCGGACCTCAAGAAGGGCAAGCAGACGCTGAACGGCGAGCAGGCCCTCGCCTTCGTCCGCACCCGCTACGCGCTCGCCGGCTCCGACCTGGACCGTACGAAGAACCAGCAGAAGTTCCTCTCGGCCCTGGCCAACCAGGTCGCCACCCCGGGCACGGTCATGAACCCCTTCAAGCTGTACCCGACCATGAGCGCCGGCCTCGACACCCTCGTGGTCGACAAGGACATGGGCCTGTTCGACCTGGCGGACATGTTCTGGGCGATGAAGGGCGTCAGCGGCGGCGAGGGCAAGTCGATGAACATGCCGATCGCGGGCAACACCGCCAACGGCAACCTCCAGTGGGACACCGCGAAGGTGAAGACGCTGGTGAACGAGCTGAAGAACGACGAGAAGGTCACCGTCTCCGGCAACTGAGCGGGCAGGCGACGCGAAGGGGGCACCCGGGCGGGTGCCCCCTTCGCCATGAGGCGGTTCTCACATCGAGGCGCCCGACATCGAGCGGCACGACTCGGCGCAGCGGCGACAGGCCTCGGCGCAGCGCATCATCTGCGCGTCCTCCGGCATGGACATACACGCCTCGGCGCACATGTCACAGGCCCGGGCGCACATCGCGCACATCTCGGCCATGAGCGGCGAGCGGCGCATCATCATGTCGGCGCACATGCGCGTCATCTCGGCGCAGTCCATGACCGCGCGCATGATCTGCATCTGGGCCGGGCCGCCCATCTGCAGGCAGGAACTCATGGTCTCCTCGCACACGCTGTGGCAGGTCATGCAGGTCTGGACGCAGTCCTGCATCTCCTTGCTCAGCGGGGTGGTGGTGGCGGGCTGCTGGGTCATGACGTCCTCCCAGGGGATGGCGGGAGCCGCGGATCGGCGCCCGCTCCTCTCGTCCTACGCCTCCGGCCCCATGAGCACCACAGGGCGGGCCCTCCCATGTGCGTTTGAGGCATGACTCAGCGGGCTCTGCGTGAAAGCGCCGACAGCGGCAAAAAGGGGTTGCAGGCGCGCCGGGGCCCGGCGCGGCAGGGCGGGGCGGCGAAACCGTGCAGGGGGAGACCCACACATGACACAGCAGACGTACGACGAACCGCGGACCTCGGGTGCGAGCGATCAGAGCGATCAGAACGGTCAGCGCGGTCCGAGAGGCCTCAGAGGTCCGGAGGAGCAGAAGCAGCGGCTGCGCAGACGGCTGGAGCGGCTGATCGGCATCGCCGCGACCGAGGGCAACGAGCTGCTGCCGCTGCGCAACGGCGACGAGATCTTCCCCGCGATGCTGGCCGCCATCCGGGCCGCCGAGCACACCGTCGACATGATGACGTTCGTGTACTGGCGCGGCGAGGTCGCCCACGAGTTCGCCGCCGCTCTGGCCGAGCGGGCCCGCGCGGGTGTCCGGGTGCGGCTGCTGCTGGACGGCTTCGGGGCCAAGGAGATAGAGCGGGACCTGCTGGACGCCATGGACGAGGCAGGCGTCCAGGTGGCCTGGTTCCGCAGACCCACGCGCGTGTCACCGATGCGGCAGAACCACCGCTGCCACCGCAAGGTGCTGGTCACCGACGAGCACACGGCTTTCACGGGGGGCGTGGGCATCGCGGAGGAGTGGTGCGGTGACGCGCGGAACCCCGACGAGTGGCGCGACACCCACGTCCAGGTCCGCGGGCCCGCCGTGGACGGCATCGCCGCGGCCTTCGCCCAGAACTGGGCCGAGTGCCATGACGACCTCTACGACGAGCACGACCGCTTCACCGCCCAGGAGCAGCCGGGACAGGCCACGGTCCAGGTCGTGCGAGGCTCGGCCTCCTTCGGCTGGCAGGACATGCAGACGGTCCTGCGGGTCCTGATCACCTCGGCACAGGAGCGCCTGCGGCTGGCCACGGCCTACTTCGCCCCCGACGCCTACTTCATCGACCTCCTGGCCGCGGCGGCCCGTCGCGGGGTCCGGGTCGAGATCCTGCTTCCCGGACCGCACACCGACCAGCGGGCGTGCCTGCTGGCCGGACGGCAGCACTACCAGACGCTCGTCGACGCCGGTGTGGACGTGCGGGAGTACCAGCCGACGATGCTCCACACGAAGATCATGACGGTGGACGGGGTCTGCTCCCTCATCGGCTCCACGAACTTCAACCGCCGCTCCATGGAGCACGACGAGGAGGTCGTCCTGGCCGTCCTCGACGAGGACTTCACCGCGCGGCTCGACGCCGACTTCGAGGCCGACCGCGAGCGGAGCGAGCCCATCGACCCCACCCGCTGGAAGCGGCGGCCCCTCGCCGAGCGCCTGGCCGAGGCAGCGGTGACCCCGATCCGGCGCTTCCTGTGAGAACGCCGGGGGCCGGAGCTTCCGGCCCCCGGAGCCGGGCTACGGCAGGTTGCGCGCCATGACGATGCGCTGGACCTGGTTCGTGCCCTCGTAGATCTGCGTGATCTTGGCGTCGCGCATCATGCGCTCCACCGGGTAGTCGCGCGTGTAGCCGTAGCCGCCGAGGAGCTGGACGGCGTCCGTCGTGACCTCCATGGCCACGTCCGAGGCGAAGCACTTGGCGGCGGCGCCCAGGTAGGTGAGGTCGGCGTCGACGCGCTGGGAGGCGGCGGCGGCCTGGTAGGTCAGGGCGCGGGCGGCCGAGATCTTCATGGCCATGTCGGCCAGCATGAACTGGATGCCCTGGAAGTCGGCGATCGGCTTTCCGAACTGCTTGCGCTCCTGGACGTAGCCCTTGGCGTAGTCGAGGGCTCCCTGGGCGATGCCGAGGGCCTGGGCGGCGATGGTGATGCGGGTGTGGTCGAGGGTCTTCATCGCCGTGGCGAAGCCGGTGCCCTCCTCGCCGATCATGCGGTCCGCGGGGATGCGGACGTTGTCGAGGTAGACCTCGCGGGTCGGGGAGCCCTTGATGCCGAGCTTCTTCTCGGGGGCGCCGAAGGAGACGCCCTCGTCGGACTTCTCGACGACGAAGGCCGAGATGCCCTTGGAGCGCTTCTCCGGGTCGGTGACGGCCATCACCGTGTAGTACTCGGACTCGCCGGCGTTGGTGATCCAGCGCTTCACGCCGTTGAGGATGTAGTGGTCGCCGTCACGGACGGCCTTGGTCTTCATGCCGGCGGCGTCCGAGCCGGCGTCCGGCTCGGAGAGGCAGTAGGAGAACATGCCCTCGCCCTTGGCGAGCGGGGTCATGTACTTCTTCTTCAGGTCCTCGGAGCCGGAGAGGATCACGGGCAGGGAGCCCAGCTTGTTCACGGCCGGGATGAGGGAGGAGGAGGCGCACACGCGGGCGACCTCCTCGATCACTATGACGGTGGCCAGCGCGTCCGCGCCGGAGCCGCCGTACTCCTCGGGTACGTGCACGGCGTGCAGGTCGTTCGCGACCAGCGCCTTGAGCGCCTCGTGCGGGAAGCGGGCCTCCTCGTCCACCGCGGCGGCGTGCGGCGCGATCTTCGCCTCGGCCAGCGAGCGGACGGCGTCACGGAGCATGTCGTGCTCCTCGGACGGGCGGTACAGGTCGAAGTCAGCCGATCCGGCCAAGGTCTCTCACGCTCCAAAACGCTGCGATGGTGGCGCTAACTACCGTTAAGTAATCAAAAGTTTATGGGGTCGCCCACCCGAGTGATACGTGAGCTAGGCGACAGCGGAGAAGTTGCCCAGTGAGGCGCGCCGCCATGCCCCGGCTATGCTCGGGCGCGCACCGCATGCCGTAGACCCCTGGAGCACCCATGGCCCTGAAGATCACCGTGATCGGCACCGGTTATCTCGGCGCGACACACGCGGCGGCCATGGCCGAACTGGGCTTCGAGGTTCTCGCCCTCGACGTCGTGCGCGAGAAGATCGAGAAGCTGGAGCGCGCCGAGGCCCCGATGTACGAGCCGGGCCTCGAGGAGTTGCTGCGCAAGCACGTGGCCGGCATCGAGGGCTCCAGCGGCCGGCTGCGCTTCACCCAGGACTGGGCCGAGGTCGGCGCCTTCGGCGATGTGCACTTCGTCTGTGTGAACACCCCGCAGCGGCACGGCGAGTACGCCTGCGACATGAGCTACGTCGACTCGGCGATCGCCTCGCTCGCCCCGCATCTGCACGGTCCGGCGCTGGTCGTCGGCAAGTCGACCGTGCCGGTGGGCTCCGCGGACCGCCTCGCGTCCTACCTGGCCGCGCACGCGCCCGCCGGGGAGGACGCCGAGCTGGCGTGGAACCCGGAGTTCCTGCGCGAGGGCTTCGCGGTCAACGACACGCTGCACCCCGACCGTCTCGTGGTGGGCGTGCGCAGCGAGCGGGCCGAGAAGCTGCTGCGGGAGGTGTACGCGACGCCGATCGCCGAGGGCTCGCCGTTCGTGGTGACGGACTTCCCGACCTCGGAGCTGGTGAAGACCTCCGCGAACTCCTTCCTCGCCACCAAGATCTCGTTCATCAACGCGATGGCGGAGGTGTGCGAGGCCGCGGGCGGGGACGTCGCCAAGCTGGCGGAGGCCATCGGGTACGACGACCGGATCGGAAGGAAGTTCCTGCGGGCCGGGATCGGCTTCGGCGGCGGGTGTCTGCCGAAGGACATCCGGGCGTTCATGGCGCGCGCCGGTGAGCTGGGCGCGGACCAGGCGCTGACGTTCCTGCGGGAGATCGACTCGATCAACATGCGCCAGCGCGGGCAGATGGTGGAGCTGGCCCGGCAGGCGCTGGGCGGCGGGCCGTTCCTGGGCAAGCGGGTGGCGGTGCTGGGCGCGACCTTCAAGCCCGACTCGGACGACGTGCGGGACTCCCCCGCGCTCAACGTGGCCGGGCAGATCCACCTGCAGGGCGGCCAGGTCACGGTCTACGACCCGAAGGGCATGGACAACGCCCGCGGTGTGTTCCCCACCCTCGGCTACGCCGACTCGGCGCTGGACGCCGTGCGCGGCGCCGACATCGTGCTGCACCTGACGGAGTGGCGGGAGTTCCGGGAGCTGGACACCGAGGCCCTCGGCGAGGTCGCGGCGGCGCGGGTCATCCTGGACGGCCGCAACGCCCTGGACCCGGAGCTCTGGCGCAAGGCCGGCTGGACGTACCGGGCGATGGGGCGTCCCAGGGCCTGAGCGCGAGAGGCGCGACACAGGCGACGCCGGTTCGGCCGAGGCTCAGTCGGCCGAACCGGCGTCTTCGTGCATTCTGCACCACCCGGACGTGCGGCGGGGCGGCTACACCTCCTTGGCCCGGTAGCGGCGCATCTTCGCGCGGGCCCCGCAGACCTGCATGGAGCACCAGCGGCCACGGCCGGCCGGGCTGCGGTCGTAGTAGGCCCAGTGACAGTCGGCGGCCTCGCACGCCTTGAGGCGGGTCCAGGTGCCGGCGACCAGGGCCTCGGCGACGGCGGCGGCCACGCGTGCGTGCAGGGAGCGGTCGTCGGCGGGGGCGAGGGCGGCCGAGCCGTCCGCCGCGTCGACGGTGACGAGGAGCGGGGCTTCGGCCAGGAGCACGCCGAGCGGGGTGACCTCGCGGTGCGGCGGGTGGCCGGCGTGGGCGAGCAGGGTCGCGCGCAGGGACTCGCGCAGGGTGCGGGCCCGGTCGGTCTCGTCCGCGGTGACGCCGAGGCGCTCCCGGCCCTCGGGCGTGTCCAGCGCGTCGACGCCGGACTCGATGTCCAGCGTGTTCACCAGGGCCTCGACCAGGGTCAGGCCGCCGGGCGCGGGCGATCTCTCCGTCATGGCTGGACCGTACCTCTCGCGAATTCCCTTGCGAGGTTACCGCCAATGGGGGAGCATGCAGTAACGGTTACTGGTTACCCGCCTCTGCGGGTAACATCGACTTCGAGGAGGAAGTCATGGCTCTCGCCAAGCTGGGTGTGGTCGTCCTGGACTGTCCCGACCCGCACGCGCTGGCCGGTTTCTACGCCGAGGTGCTCGGGGGCACGCCGACGGTGGAGACCGACGGGGACGACGTGTGGATCGACCTGAAGGTGCCGGGCGGCACCCCCCTGGCCTTCCAGTCCGCTCCCGGACACGTACCGCCGCAGTGGCCCTCCCCCGACGGTTCGCAGCAGTTCCACCTCGACCTGGTGGTGGACGACGTGGACGCGGCCGAGAAGGGCGTGCTGGCCCTCGGCGCGAAGGCGCTGGACGCCGAGGACCGGAAGCGGTCCTTCCGGGTTTACGCCGATCCGGCCGGGCACCCGTTCTGCCTCTGCGCCTGCTGACCCCTGGAGGGCCCATGTCCGCCGTGGCACGTTTCCGTTCCGTGGTCGTCGACTGCCCCGACCCCCGCGCGCTGGCCCGCTTCTACGCGCAGGTCGGCGGCGGTACGCCGGAGGACGACGACCCCGACTGGGTGGTGCTGCGCGTCCCCGGCGGACCCCGGCTCGCCTTCCAGTGCTCCCCGGACTACACCGCGCCGGAGTGGCCGCGGGCCGACCACGACGCCCAGCAGTTCCACCTGGACTTCGACGCCGGGTCGACCTGGGACGAGATCGACGCGGCCGAGGAGCGGGTGCTGGCGCTGGGCGCGCGGGTGCTGGACAAGGAGGACTACGAGAAGAAGGACTTCCGCGTCTACACCGACCCGGTGGGACACCCGTTCTGCCTGTGCCGGATCGAGCACGACTAGCCGAGCAGGACGGCTCCGGGGCGGACGGAACGACTGACCGGAGCAGCACGACCGGCGCGTCCGGCCCGACAAGCATGCCCGCGCGCCCGGCCCGACGAGCCCGCTCGGCCCGACAAGCACGCCCGCGCGCCCGGCTCGACAAGCAGTCCGGCGCGTCCGGCCCGCCCCGGCGGCGTCCGGCCCGACCAGCCCGCCCGGCCTACGAGCCCGCTACCCGTCCAGCTCCGAGATCGTCGCCGTCGACGGCTCCCGGCGCTGCTGGGCGGCGCGGGCCGCGAAGTCGGCCCCTCGCAGGACGCGCTGGACGTTGCCCCAGGCCAGCAGGGCCACATCGGCCTCCTCCCAGCCGCGCCGCAGCAGCTCGGCGACCAGCCGCGGATAGCAGGAGGTGTCGCCGAGCTCCTGCGGGTGGGCCGCCCCGGAGTCGTAGGTGCCGGACAGGCCGACGCAGTGTGCTCCGGCCACGTCCCGGATGTGGTCGAGGTGGTCGGCGACATCGCGGACGGTGGGGCCCGCCTGCTCGGCGGTCAGCGGCACCAGGCACAGCCCCTTGGCCGCGCCCAGCTCAACCAGCAGGTCGTCGGGGAGGTTGGCGGGGTGGGGGCGCAGGCTCCGGGCCGCGGAGCGGCTGCACAGCACGGGGGCCCGGGAGAGGCTCAGGGTCCGGCGCAGGGTCTGCGCGGAGGCGCCCGAGAGGTCCGCGATCACGCCGAGGCGGTTCATCTCGCGCACGACCTCCTCACCGAACCGGGTCAGCCCCGCGTCACTCGCCCAGGACACCCCGGTCAGGGTGAGGACGCGCAGGCCGAGCAGGTGCAGCTGGCGCAGGATGCCGAGCGAGTCGCCCAGGGCCGGGGCACCGGCGGGGCCGAGGAGCACGGCGACGCGGCCGCAGTTGCGGGCGTCCGCGACCTGCCCGGCCGTGCAGGCCGGCCGCAGACCCTCCTCGCAGGTCCGCACGACGGTCTTGGCCAGGTCCAGTTGCTCCAGCGTGGCGCCGACGGCCCGGTCGCCGTCGAGGCCCTCGGGCAGGTGCAACGACCAGAACAGGGCGCCCACATGGCCGCTGCGCAGCCGGGGCACATCCGTGTCGACGGTGCTCTCGCCGTCCTCCAGGTCGTACCAGGACAGGCGCTTGAGCGCCCAGGGCAGTCCGTTGTAGCCGTCGGCGACGGGGTGGGCGGCGAGGATGGCGCGGGCCCGGGTCAGGGGCGCGTCGTCCGGGTCGGAGACGGGCTCGTAGGACTCCGCCGTGACATGGCCCTCGTCGGGGTACGGCTCGGCCAGCTCGTCGAACTCGCCGGCGGCCGCGGCGGCGGTGCGCAGGTCGTCCTGGAGATCTGCCATGGCGGCTCCGTACGGTCGCTCGTGAGGTACGGTCACCGTCGCACGGAGCGGGACGTGGTTCCTGGTGGGCGGGGCGTTCGGAGTACGGCGCGCACGCCGCCAACGGCCATCCGCTGCACGAGTTCCTCGCGCGCGAGGAACTCCTTCATGTACGTGGGCGGGGCGACCGGCTGCACCGGCCACCCCGCCCTCGACGCTCAGCCGGCGGGCGCGTCCAGCGACTCGATCGTGGCGTTGGACGGCGACCGCGTCGCCTGCAGACCCCGGGCGACGTCCTCCGCAGCGTCCAGGACGCGGACCGCGTTCTTCCAGGTCAGCTTGGCCAGGTCGGCCTTGGACCAGCCGCGGTCGAGCAGTTCCGCGAGGAGGTTCGGGTAGCCGGAGACATCGGCGAGGCCGTCGGGGGTGAAGGCCGTGCCGTCGTAGTCGCCGCCGATGCCGAGGTGGTCGATGCCGGCCGCCTCGCGCATGTGGTCCAGGTGGTCGGCCACCGTCGACACCGTCGCGACCGGGCGCGGGTTCCGCTCCTCGAAGGCGCGGTGGACCTTCATGGCCTCCGCGGTGGTGTCGAGGTGGTGGAAGCCGTGGGCGCGCATGTTCTCGTCGGCCGCGGCCGTCCAGTCCACGGCCGCCTGGAGCACGAACTTCGGCACGAACGTCACCATCGCGACGCCGCCGTTGGCGGGCAGCCGCTCCAGGACGTCGTCCGGGATGTTGCGCGGGTGGTCGCACACCGCCCGTGCGGACGAGTGGGAGAAGATCACCGGGGCCGAGCTCGCGTCGAGCGCGTCCCGCATGGTCGTCGCCGCCACGTGGGACAGGTCGACGAGCATCCCGAGCCGGTTCATCTCCCGGACGACCTCACGGCCGAACGCGGTCAGGCCACCGGCCTTCGGCTCGTCGGTCGCGGAGTCCGCCCAGTCGACGTTGTCGTTGTGGGTCAGCGTGAGGTAGCGCACGCCGAGCCCGTACAGGCCCCGCAGGGTGCCCAGGGAGTTGGCGATGGAGTGCCCGCCCTCCGCGCCCATGAGGGAGGCGATACGGCCCTCCCCGCGCGCGGCCTCCATGTCGGCCGCGGTGAGCGCGGGACGCAGGTCCTCGGGGTGGCGGGCCAGCAACTGCCGCACGCAGTCGATCTGTTCGAGCGTGTCCGCGACCGGGGCGGGCGAGTCCGTGCGGACGTACACCGACCAGTACTGCGCGCCGACCCCGCCCGCGCGCAGCCGGGGGATGTCGGTGTGCAGATGGGCGCTCTGGTCGGCGGCGATGTCCCGGGCGTCGAGGTCGTAGCGGACCTGTGCGCGCAGGGCCCAGGGCAGGTCGTTGTGGCCGTCGACGACCGGGAACTCGCGCAGGAGTTCCCGGGCCGCCTCCTGGGAGGTCATCGTCGTCACTTCCCCGCGCCGAAGCCGAAGCCGCCCGCGCCCTCGACCTTGGAGCGCAGGCGCTTGCCCTTCTCGGTGGCCTGGTCGTTCAGCTCCTGCTGGAAGTCGCGCATGCGGCCGCGCAGTTCCTCGTCGTGCGCGGCGAGGATGCGGGCCGCGAGCAGACCGGCGTTGCGGGCACCGGCGACCGAGACCGTGGCGACGGGGACACCCGCCGGCATCTGCACGATGGACAGGAGGCTGTCCATGCCGTCGAGGTACTTCAGCGGCACGGGCACGCCGATGACCGGCAGCGGGGTCACGGAGGCGAGCATGCCGGGCAGGTGGGCGGCGCCGCCCGCCCCGGCGATGATCACCTTGAGCCCCCGGGCGTCGGCCTGCTCGCCGTAGGCGACCATCTCGCGCGGCATGCGGTGCGCGGACACGACGTCGACCTCGTAGGCGATCTCGAACTCGTCGAGGGCCTTGGCGGCGGCCTCCATGACGGGCCAGTCGGAGTCCGACCCCATGACGATGCCAACAACAGGGCTCATTCGGTGATGGTGCCTCTCAGGTAGCCGGCTGCGTGACGGGCGCGCTCCAGCACGTCGTCGAGGTCGTCGCCGTAGGTGTTGACGTGACCGACCTTGCGGCCGGGCTTCACGTCCTTGCCGTACATGTGGATCTTGAGCTGGGGGTCGCGGGCCATGCAGTGCAGGTACGCGGAGTACATGTCCGGGTAGTCGCCGCCGAGGACGTTGACCATGACCGTCCACTCGGCGCGCGGGCGCGGGTCGCCGAGGGGCAGGTCCAGGACCGCGCGGACGTGGTTGGCGAACTGGCTGGTGACGGCGCCGTCCATCGACCAGTGGCCGGAGTTGTGGGGGCGCATCGCGAGCTCGTTGACGAGGATCCGCCCGTCGCGGGTCTGGAACAGCTCGACCGCGAGGTGCCCGACGACGCCGAGCTCCTTGGCGATGTTCAGCGCCATCTCGGAGGCCTCCAGGGCGAGGGCCTCCTCGAGGTCGGGCGCCGGGGCGATGACCGTGTCGCAGACGCCGCCCACCTGGCGGGACTCGACGACCGGGTAGGCGACGGCCTGGCCGTGCGGGGAGCGGACCACGTTGGCGGCGAGCTCGCGCAGGAAGTCGACCTTCTCCTCGGCGAGCACCGGGACACCGGCCTTGAACGGGTCGGCGGCCTCCTCGACGGAGTCGACGACCCACACGCCCTTGCCGTCGTAGCCGCCGCGGACGGTCTTGAGGACGACCGGGAAGCCTCCCCCACCCTCCGCCGCGAAGGCGGCCACGTCCTGCGGATCGGAGACGATCCGGTGCCGGGGGCAGGGGACGCCGATCGCGTCGAGTTTCGCGCGCATCACCCCCTTGTCCTGGGCGTGCACGAGCGCGTCGGGGCCGGGGCGGACGGGGATGCCGTCCGCCTCCAGGGCCCTGAGGTGCTCGGTGGGTACGTGTTCGTGATCGAAGGTGATCACATCGCACCCCCGGGCGAACTCGCGCAGCGTGTCGAGGGCCGGTCTTCCTGCTCACGGCCCGCGAGGAACCGATGCCGTTCGACAAGGTCCTCTCCGAC
>NZ_JBEOXI010000075.1:0-31998 GCF_040296465.1 Streptomyces sp. NPDC002130 | reverse complement strand
GCTCGGCGTGCGAGGCGACCAGCTGCGACTTGAGGTAGCCGGACTCGACGGCCGCCATCGCGCCGCCCATCTCCTGGATGCGGTCGATCTCGGCGAACGACTCCTCGACCAGCTGCTCCACCTTCGCCTCGATCACCTTCGAGCCTTCGAAGATGTCCTCGTACTCCAGCAGGTCGCTCTCGTACGCCAGCACCTGCTGGATGCGCAGCGACCACTGCTGGTCCCAGGGGCGGGGCAGGCCCAGGGCCTCGTTCCAGGCGGGCAGCTGCACGGCACGCGCGCGGGCGTCCTTGGAGAGGGTGACGGCCAGCATCTCCAGGACGATCCGCTGGACGTTGTTCTCCGGCTGCGCCTCCGTCAGGCCCAGTGAGTTGACCTGGACGCCGTAGCGGAAGCGGCGCTGCTTGGGGTTCTCGATGCCGTACCGCTCGCGGGTGATGCGGTCCCAGATGCGGCCGAACGCCCGCATCTTGCACATCTCCTCGACGAAGCGGACGCCCGCGTTCACGAAGAACGAGATGCGGGCCACGACGTCGCCCATGCGCTCCTGCGGCACCTGGCCGGAGTCGCGCACGGCGTCGAGGACGGCGATCGCGGTGGACATCGCGTACGCGATCTCCTGGACCGGAGTGGCGCCCGCCTCCTGCAGGTGGTAGCTGCAGATGTTGATCGGGTTCCACTTCGGCATGTGGGAGACCGTGTACGCGATCATGTCCGTCGTCAGGCGCAGGCTCGGCCCCGGCGGGAAGACATGCGTCCCGCGGGACAGGTACTCCTTGACGATGTCGTTCTGGGTCGTGCCCTGGAGCTTGGTGATGTCCGCACCCTGCTCCTCGGCGACGACCTGGTAGAGCGCCAGCAGCCACATGGCCGTGGCGTTGATGGTCATCGAGGTGTTCATCTGCTCCAGGGGGATGTCCTGGAACAGCCGGCGCATGTCACCGACGTGCGCGATCGGCACGCCGACCCGGCCCACCTCGCCGCGGGCGAGGATGTGGTCGGAGTCGTAGCCGGTCTGCGTCGGCAGGTCGAACGCCACCGACAGACCTGTCTGGCCCTTGGCGAGGTTGCGCCGGTACAGCTCGTTGGACGCCTCGGCCGTGGAGTGACCGGCGTACGTGCGCATGAGCCACGGCCGGTCCTTCTGACGCTCAGTCATCTGTGCCCCCGTATGTCTCAGATGTTGCGGAAGCGGTTGATGGCGTCGATGTGCTGGGCGCGCTTCTCCTGGTCACGCACGCCCAGGCCCTCCTCGGGGGACATGCACAGCACGCCGACCTTGCCCTGGTGGAGGTTGCGGTGCACGTCGTAGGCGGCCTGGCCGGTGTCCTGGAGGGAGTACACCTTCGACAGGGTCGGGTGGATCTTGCCCTTGGCGATGAGGCGGTTGGCCTCCCAGGCCTCGCGGTAGTTGGCGAAGTGCGAGCCGATGATCCGCTTCAGCGACATCCACAGGTAGCGGTTGTCGTACTCGTGCATGTAGCCCGAGGTCGAGGCGCAGGTGGTGATGGTGCCGCCCTTGCGGGTGACGAACACCGAGGCGCCGAAGGTCTCGCGGCCGGGGTGCTCGAAGACGATGTCGATGTCCTCGCCGCCGGTGAGCTCGCGGATGCGCTTGCCGAAGCGCTTCCACTCCTTGGGGTCCTGGGTGTTCTCGTCCTTCCAGAACTTGTAGCCCTCGGCGTTGCGGTCGATGATCGCGTCGGCGCCCATCGAGCGGCAGATGTCCGCCTTCTGCTCGCTGGAGACGACACAGATCGGGTTGGCGCCGCCGGCCAGCGCGAACTGGGTGGCGTAGGAGCCGAGTCCGCCGCTCGCGCCCCAGATGAGGACGTTGTCGCCCTGCTTCATGCCGGCGCCGTTGCGGGAGACCAGCTGCCGGTAGGCGGTGGAGTTGACCAGGCCAGGGGCGGCGGCCTCCTCCCACGACAGGTGGTCGGGCTTCGGCATCAGCTGGTTGGACTTGACCAGCGCGATCTCGGCGAGGCCGCCGAAGTTGGTCTCGAAGCCCCAGATGCGCTGCTCGGGGTCGAGCATCGTGTCGTTGTGGCCGTCGCTGGACTCCAGCTCGACGGACAGGCAGTGCGCGACGACCTCGTCACCGGGCCGCCAGGCGTTGACGCCCGGGCCGGTGCGCAGGACGACGCCCGCGAGGTCGGAGCCGATGATGTGGTAGGGCAGGTCGTGTCGCTTGGCCAGCTCGTTGGTGCGGCCGTAGCGCTCCAGGAAGCCGAAGGTGGACAGCGGCTCGAAGATCGAGGTCCACACCGAGTTGTAGTTGACCGACGAGGCCATGACGGCCACCAGGGCCTCGCCCGGGCCGAGCTCGGGCAGCGCCACCTCGTCCAGGTGGATCGACTTGCGGGGGTCCTTGTCGCGGGTCTCGAGGCCCGCGAACATCTCCGTCTCGTCCTTGTGCACGGTGATCGCGCGGTACGACTCGGGGAGCGGGAGGGCGGCGAAGTCCTCCGACGTGGAGTCGGGCGACTGGATCGCGGCCAGGATGTCCTTAACGGTCACGGTGTTGCCTCCGGCGGTGAGCGCCCTGAGGGAGGGGCGCCGATGGGTTCGTCGGTGCTGCTGAGGGTTGAGGGTGTGCCGTCGGTTCGGCGGTGGTGCTGTTCGGCAGCGCTGGGTGGCGCGGGAGGTTGCCTGTGACGCAGGCGCCGGGCGGGCAAGCGGGTGAGCCTGCTGGGACGTCGCCCGGACCTCTTCAACGTATGACACCGCGTGTCACCCCGCAAGGCACTGAGTGCCAGAACTTGGCCTCAGATGAAATCTTTACGTAACAAATGAGCGATGATCGATCGAATGGCCTCGGCAAGGACCTGCAAAACGGCCCCTGACATGCCAAAACGGCCACCCCGAAGGGTGGCCGTCATCACACGGGTGAAGGGGGCTCAGCGCTCCTTGAGCGCCTGCTCGATGGTCCGCATGACCTCGTCCAGTGGTGCGTCGGTGCGGGCGACCGTCACCAGCACCTCGCCCTGTGCCGAGGCCGTGGCCGCGGCCGGCTGCCCGTCCGTGGAGCGCCCGGCCCCGATGCCCGTGCCGAAGGTCTTCCGCACGATCGCGAAGGCGTGGTCCAGCTGCGCCTCCACGTCCCCCTGGGCGCCCGCGCGCAGCCAGCGCCGCAGCACGTGGTTGTGGGCCGTGACGACCGCGGACGCGGCGACCTCCGCCAGCAGCGGGTCGTCGTTGGCGTCGTCGGCGTGCGCCCGCTCGTCGAAGTGGCCGAGGAGGTAGCGGGTGAAGAGACGCTCGTAGCGGGCCACCGACGCGATCTCCGCCTCACGCAGGGTGGGCACCTCACGCGTCAGCTTGTAGCGGGCGACCGAGATCTCCGGCCGGGCCGCGTACATCCGCATGACCTCCTTGATGCCACGGCACACCGTGTCGAGCGGATGCTCGTGCGCGGGCGCGGCGTTGAGCACCGCCTCGGCCCGGATCAGGGTGTCGTCGTGGTCGGGGAAGATCGCCTCTTCCTTGGAGCGGAAGTGGCGGAAGAAGGTGCGGCGGGCGACCCCGGCCTGAGCCGCGATCTCGTCGACGGTGGTCGCCTCGTACCCCTTGGTCGCGAACAGTTCCATCGCGGCGGCCGCCAGTTCCCGGCGCATCTTGAGCCGCTGGGCGGCGGCGCGGGAGCCGGCGGCGCTTTCCGGCGCGTCGGCCGTGGCTGGTGTACGTGAGGACCTGGCGGGCTGGGGCATGCCCTGAACGTACTGCATGTGCGCAGCTCGCCGCGCATGGCCCGGTTCTTCCCCGGCGCCCCGGGGCGGGGGAGGGGCGGGCCGGCCGACCGGGTGGAACCGGTCCGGGCCGAGCAGGCCGCCCCACTCCGCGCCGGACCGGAACCAGTCGCCGGGACGCTCAGCGCTTGGCATATTCGCGGAAGCCACGGCCGGTCTTGCGGCCGAGGCAGCCCGCGGCCACCAGGTGCTCCAGCAGCGGCGCCGGAGCGAGCCCCGGGTCGCGGAACTCGCGGTGCAGGACCTTCTCGATGGCCAGCGAGACGTCAAGACCGACGACGTCCAGCAGCTCGAACGGGCCCATCGGGTAACCGCCGCCCAGCTTCATCGCCGCGTCGATGTCGTCGAGCGACGCGTAGTGCTCCTCCACCATCTTGATCGCGTTGTTCAGGTACGGGAAGAGCAGCGCGTTCACGATGAAGCCGGCCCGGTCACCGCAGTCGACCGGGTGCTTCCTGATCCGGCCGCAGACCTCGCGGACCGTGGCGTGGACGTCGTCGGCCGTCAGCACCGTACGGACGACCTCGACCAGCTTCATGGCCGGCGCCGGGTTGAAGAAGTGCATGCCGATCACGTCCTGCGGGCGCGAGGTGGCCCGGGCGCAGGCGACGACCGGCAGCGACGAGGTCGTGGTGGCCAGGATCGCGCCCGGCTTGCAGACCTTGTCCAGGGTCGCGAACAGCTGCCGCTTGACCTCCAGGTCCTCGGCGACCGCCTCCACGGCCAGATCGACGCCGGCGAAGTCCTCGTAGGTGCCCGAGGCCGTGATGCGGTCCAGGGCCCCGGCGGCCGCCTCGGCGGTCATCCGGCCCTTGTCGACCGAGCGGGACAGGGACTTGCCGATCCGGGCCTTCGCGGTCTGCGCCTTCTCCGCGCTGCGGGCGGCGATGACCACCTCGTACCCGGCCTTGGCGAAGACCTCGGCGATACCGGAGGCCATGGTGCCCGAGCCCGCGACACCGACCGAGCGGATCTCCCGGCCGGGAACCAGGTCGCCACCCTCCAGCGGGGTCAGCGCGTCCCGCACGACGACCGCGCTGCCCGGCGCCTCGTACGTGTAGAAGCCGCGCCCCGCCTTGCGGCCGGTCAGACCCGCCTCGCTCAGCTGCTTGAGGATCGGGGCCGGAGCGTGCAGCCGGTCGCGGGAGGCGGCGTACATGGCCTCCAGGACCGTGCGCGCGGTGTCGACGCCGATCAGGTCGAGCAGCGCCAGCGGGCCCATCGGCAGGCCGCAGCCCAACCGCATCGCGGCGTCGATGTCCTCGCGGGAGGCGTACTTCGCCTCGTACATCGCGGCGGCCTGGTTGAGGTAGCCGAACAGCAGGCCGTCGGCGACGAAGCCGGGGCGGTCGCCGACCGCGACGGGCTCCTTGCCCAGGTCGAGGGCGAGGTCGGTGACTGCCGCGACGGCGGCCGGCGCGGTCAGCACCGAGGAGACGACCTCGACCAGCTTCATGGCCGGCGCGGGGTTGAAGAAGTGCAGGCCCAGCACCCGCTCGGGGCGGGAGGAGTCCGCGGCCAGCCGCGTCACCGACAGGGCGTTGGTGCCGGTCGCCAGGATCGTTTCGGGACGCACGATCCCGTCCAGCTCCCGGAAGATCTGCTGCTTGATCTCGTACGACTCCGGGGCCACCTCGATGACCAGGTCGGCGTCGGCGGCGGTGCGCAGGTCACCGGAGGTGCGGACACGGCCGAGGATCTCGGCGCGCTCCTGCTCGGTCAGCCGGCCGCGCTCGACGCCGCGGGCGGTGGAGGCCTCCAGGGCGGCGACGCACTTCGCTGCCTGGGCCTCGCTGACGTCGATGCCGACGACCGTGCGGCCGGCCTTGGCGAGGACCTCGGCGATGCCGGTGCCCATCGTGCCGAGGCCGACGACGGCGACGGTCTGCAGCTTGGACTGGGACGGGTCGGAAAGGGGAGAGGCCATCGCGGGACTCCAGGATGAGGGTGACGACGGGGAACGCGCTCCGGGTGCGCCGAAGGAGGCCCGGCAGGAAAGCCGGACCACGGGCGCACCGGGTGCGTGGATAAGTGCGGGTGCTGGCCGGGCTGCGAAGCGCACACGCCCGGTGCCGCCTCCACGGGCGTGCACACGCCCGGGATGAACGGCGATTCCGACCGGCCCTGTCCCGGGGCCGAGCCGTACTGCGGTACCTGAGGCACCGAACCGACTGCTCCCGCGACAGCCGCGTCACCAGACCGCCGCGAGGAATTGCGAGTGGGTAACTCGCTCGTCTGAGCTTAACCGGCGGGTAACGAGCGCGCCAGCCCTCTTGTTTGTGATGTACGTCCCGCGCGGTCGGCGACGCCCCTAACCTCTGAGTCATGGACGAAGAGTTGCGATCACTCACGGAGCGCTTACGGCAGGAGTCGGGGGCGTCGCCCGCGTTCGAGCGGCTCGTGGCGACCGACGACCTCGACGCCCTGGCGGCGATGCTGACCGAGCCCGGGCAGCACCTGTGGGCGAGGGAACTGGCGGCGTTCCGGCTGGGGCTCGCGCGGGACCGGCGGGCCTTCGAGGCCCTGGTGCTGCTGCTCAACCACCGCGACCCGCCGCGCTGCGCCTCCGCCGCCCACGCCCTCGCCCGGCTCGGCGACCCGCGCACCGCCCGCGCGGCCGCCGCCCTCGCCACCAACGAACTGCGCGTCGCCTACGCCCTGCACCCGGTACGGCTCCTGGTCGAGCTGCGCGCCCCCGAGGCGGTGCCCGCGCTGATCACCACGCTCCGGCGGCGGTTGCGCCCGCACGACCCCTACCGCCGCGTGGCCCTCGCCTGCGTGGACGGGCTCGGCGCGCTGGGTGACGTCCGGGCCGGACCCGTTCTCAACGAGGCCCTCGCGCATCCGGCGCTGGCCGAGGCGGCGGTGCGGGCGCTGGGGCGGATCCCGAAGCAGCGGTGACGTCAGCCATTCAGAGGCCTGGCGTACCGCACCTCGGGAACCGCGACCCCGTCCACCTCGAAGGGCTCCTCCGCGCCGTCCGCGCGGAAGCCCGCCCGCTCGTAGAACCGGCGGGCCCGGTCGTTCCCCTTGAGCACCCACAGCAGGAGACGGCCGCGGCCCGCGGCGGAGCAGCGCGCGACGGACTCCGCGAGCAGCGCCCGTCCGACGCCCCGTCCCACCTGATCCGGGTGGACGTAGAGCGCGTACAACTCGCCGTCCCGGGTGAGGACTTCGCCCTCCCGGTACGGCCCGTGGCAAGCCCAGCCGACGAGCTCGCCGCCGGTGCCCTCGGCGACCAGGTTCACCACACTGCCGTCGCTCTGCGAGAGGTGTGCACGGCGGCGCTCGGCGTCCTCCTCGACGCTGAGCCCGGCCAGGTACGACTGCGGGATCAGGCCCCGGTAGGCGCTGCGCCAGCCGCCGACGCGGATCTCCGCGACGCGGTCGCAGTCGGCGAGCCTCATCTCGCGTATCCGCAGGCTCCTCACGGCGCTACCACCGCGAACGCCTCGACCTCCATCAGGAACTCCGGCCTGACCAGCGCCGCGACCTGCACCGCCGAAGCGGCCGGCAGCCTGTCGTCGGGTATGTGTGCGGCGCGGGCCGCGCGGATGGCCGGCATATGGGCCATGTCCGTGACGAAGTAGGTGAGTTTGACGACGTCGTCGAAGGTCGCGCCGGCGGCCGCCAGACAGCGCCGGAGGTTCTCGAAGACCTGGCCGGCCTGCGCCGCCGGGTCGCCCTCGCCGACCAGCCGCCCCCGCTCGTCGAGGGCGAGCTGACCGGCGATCGCCACGAAACGGCCGGTGCCCAGGACGACATGGCTGTATTGGGGCGCGGCGGCGACGCCGTCGGGGGCGGGGATTCTCGTCAGCTCACTCATGCGCCCATGGTGGACCATGGCACTGACGGCGACCGGCCCCGGCGGTTCGTCAGCCGCTCAGTGGCGGAAGCCGAGCAGGCGGTGCAGCACCGCGCCGTTCGAGGAGGCCGACGCCGCCTTGTCCGACGCCGTCGCGGGGGGCTTCGGTTCGGGCAGCGCGTCGCACGCCGCGTCCGCCTCGCCGAAGCCACGCGGCACGGTGCCGTCGGTCAGGTAGGCCGCAAGGTGCTTGTCCAGGCAGGCGTTGCCACTCAGCGTGATGCCGTGGTTGCCGCCGCCCTGCTCGACCACCAGGCTGGAACCGGCCAGCAGACGGTGCAGGGTGACACCGCCCTCGTACGGAGTGGCCGCGTCGGCGGTCGCCTGGAACAGCAGCACCGGCGGCAGCTTGCCGTTCGCCACGTTCACCGGGCGCAGCGACTCCGTCGGCCAGAACGCGCACGGCGCGTTGTACCAGGCGTTGTTCCAGGTCATGAAGGGCGCCTTCTCGTACGCCGCCCAGTTGTCCGCCCGCCACTGGTGCCAGTCGCGCGGCCAGAAGGCGTCGCGGCACTGCACCGCCGTGTAGACGCTGTAGCTGTTGTCGTCGGCGGCGTCGATCGCGCCGAATTTCTCGTAGGCCTCCACCAGCGGTTCGGCGTTCTTGCGGTTCACGTACGCCGCGAACGCCTCCGCCAGAGGGGGCCAGTACCCGTTGAAATAGGCCCCCGGGAGGTAGGTGTCCTCGAGCTCCGCGGCGCCCACCCGGCCGCCCGCGGGCTTCTTGGCCAGAGCCGCCCGCATGGCGTACCAGGTGGCTTCGACTCGTTCCGGGTCGGTGCCGAGCCGGTACCGCGCGTCGTGCCTGGCGACCCAGGCCAAGAAGGCGCGGTGACGGTCGTTGAAGGCGTGGTCCTGGTTGAGGTTGGCGGTGTACCACACGTCGGTGGGGTCGGCGATCGAGTCCAGGACCAGACGCCGGACCCGCTGCGGGTACAGGCCGGCGTAGACCGCGCCCAGGTAGGTGCCGTACGAGTAGCCGAAATAGTTGATCTTCTTCGCGCCCAGGGCCTGCCGGATCGCCTCGATGTCGTGCGCGGCGCTGATCGTGTCGATGTACGGCAGCAGGTGCCCGTACTTTGTGGAACAGGCGGCCGCGAAGGATTTGGCGCGGGCGAGGTTGGCCCGCTCGGCCTCGGGTGTGCCCGGCACGGAGTCCGGGCGCACCGGGCCGAAGTAGCCGGGCTCGCAGTCCAGCGCCGGTCTGCTGGCGCCCACTCCGCGCGGGTCGAAGCCGATGACGTCGTACTGGGCCGCGACCTCCTTGGGCAGCGCGGCCGCGACGAAACCGGCGAGGGCCAGGCCGTCGCCGCCGGGGCCGCCCGGGTTGACAAGAAGAGGGCCCTGGAATGTCTCGGCGGTGTGCGGGACGCGGGACAGCGCGAGGGTGACCTGCCGGCCGTCCGGGTTCGCGTGGTCGAGCGGCACCTTGAGTGACGCGCACTGGAGCGACGGAAAGTCGGTGGTGCCGCACTTCCTCCAAGTGGGTTTCGCCAGGCGAAAGGTACCGGCGGAGTGCGGTGCGCTCGCCTCGGCGGGCACGGCCGTGAGGCTCCCGGCCAGCACGGCGGCGGCGCCGCACAGCACGGCTGCGCGTCTTCTCATGGAGGCCTTCCAGGACGGAGGGGCGTCGGACCGCGGGGCTCACAGTCCTCGCCGATTCGTCCCGGCACATGGCGCTGGAAGAACCTGTTCCGTCGAGACTTGACCCGATTGGGTCGCGGGATGCGCTCGAACGCTCCTATAGGAGCGACAGTTGGGTCGGCTCGGACGAGGGGGGCTCGGCCGGTTCGGGCGGCCGGATCCGGCGCGGTATGTCCGCGCGCGTGGGGCCGATGCCGTACTCCTCGGCGAGTTCGTGCACCTGACGGGTGATCCGCCGCTGGTACCACTTCGGGGCGTAGGAGCCCTCCGCGTACATCCGCTCGTAGCGGGCCACCAGGTGCGGATGGTGTTGCCCCAGCCAGGCCATGAACCACTCGCGGGCGCCGGGCCGCAGGTGCAGCACCAACGGCGTCACGGACGTGGCGCCGGAGGCCGCGATCGCCCGCACGGTGGCGCGCAGTCGGGCAGGGCTGTCGCTCAGGAACGGGATCACCGGCGCCATCAGCACTCCGCAGCCGATGCCGTGATCGCCGAAGGTGCGCACGACCTCCAGGCGCCGCTCGGGCGCCGGCGTGCCCGGCTCGACGGTGCGCCAGAGGTCCTCCTCGGTGAAGCCGACCGAGACGGAGATGCCCACGTCGGTCACCTGTGCCGCCTGTTTGATCAGCTCCAGGTCGCGCAGGATGAGGGTGCCCTTGGTCAGGATCGAGAAGGGGTTCGCGTGGTCGCGCAGGGCCGAGATGATGCCCGGCATCAGGCGGTAGCGGCCCTCGGCGCGCTGGTAGCAGTCGACGTTCGTGCCCATCGCGATGTGCTCGCCCTGCCACCGGCGCGAACCGAGCTGCCGGCGCAACAGCTCCGGCGCGTTGACCTTGACCACGATCTGGCTGTCGAAGCCGAGGCCCGTGTCCAGGTCCAGGTAGCTGTGTGTCTTGCGCGCGAAGCAGTACACGCACGCGTGTGAGCAGCCCCGATAGGGATTGACCGTCCACTGGAACGACATCCGCGAGACCGCCGGCACCCGGTTGATGATCGAGCGGGCCCGGACCTCGTGGAAGGTGATCCCGCGGAACTCCGGGGTGTCGAAGGTACGCGTGACCACCGCGTCCGCGCCGAACAGCGCGGCATCGGCCCGGCTGTGTTCGGAGTCCGATGTGAGGTTCTCCCAGCGCATGACGCCTCCTCGGTAGCACTGACCACAGAATAGAACACATGTTCCCTTGATCGTGCGAGGGTGTTTTACGAACGCGTTCGACCGGGTTGCGTCACCCCGATTTGGGGCGCCGGGCAGCGGGGTGGTTGGCTTGCCCCGACCCCCGAGCAACCAGGTCCTGGAGGAAAGCGATGGCGCAGGTCGAGGCCACAACGGAGCGGATCGTCGCGGCGGACGCGGAGACGGTGTTCGACGCCCTCGCCGACTACAGCGGCACGCGCGCGAAGCTGCTGCCCGAGCAGTTCAGCGAGTACGAGGTCCGGGAGGGCGGCGACGGCGAGGGCACCCTCGTCCACTGGAAGCTCCAGGCCACCAGCAAGCGCGTGCGCGACTGCCTCCTGGAGGTCAGCGAGCCCACCGACGGCGAGCTCGTCGAGAAGGACCGCAACTCGTCCATGGTCACCACCTGGCGGGTCACCCCGGCCGGCGAGGGCAAGTCCCGGGTCGTCGTGACCACCACCTGGACCGGCGCCGGCGGCATCGGCGGCTTCTTCGAGAAGACCTTCGCCCCCAAGGGCCTCGGCCGGATCTACGACGCGATGCTCACCAGGCTCGCCGCCGAGGTCGAGAAGTAGCCCTCCCAAGAAGCGGACAGGTGAGGGGCGTTGCCGCCCCTCACCGGTTCGGGTGATCTCCGTACGGTCCGCTCCTGTGCCGTAACTCGTCGCGCTTGCTCGTAGTTGTCGCTTTTACGCGGTAATTGCGCGGCAGCGCGACGAGGGGAGCGGTGAGTGGGCGGGATCACTCTGGCGCAGGACGAACCGGCGGTGGCGCCTCCCGACACCCCCGCACCACCGCCGGATCCGGACGGCGGACCCAGCCCGCGACGGGTGCGGTTGATCTTCTTCGCTCTGCTGCTGGCCCTGCTGCTGGCCGCCTTGGAGCAGATGATCGTCGCCACCGCGCTCCCGAAGATCGTCGGTGAACTGCACGGCCTGGACCGGATGTCCTGGGCGATCACCGCCTACCTGCTCACCGCCACCGTCGGCCTGCCGATCTACGGCAAGCTCGGTGATCTCCTCGGCCGCAAGGGCGTCTTCCAGTTCGCCATCGTCGTCTTCGTCGCCGGCTCCGCGCTCGCGGGCCGGGCGCAGACCATGGACCAGCTGATCGCCTTCCGCGCCCTGCAGGGCGTCGGCGCGGGCGGCCTCCTGATCGGCGTGCAGGCGATCATCGCGGACATCGTGCCGCCCCGGCGGCGCGGCCGCTACATGGGCGTGATCGGCGCCGCCTTCGGCCTCGCCTCCGTGGCCGGACCGCTGCTCGGCGGCTACTTCACGGACCACCTCTCCTGGCGCTGGTGCTTCTACGTCAACGTCCCCTTCGGACTGGTCACCCTGGCCGTCGTCGCCGTCACGCTGAAACTCCCCAAGCCGGCCGCGAGGGCCCGTCTCGACGTCCTCGGCGCGCTGCTGCTGACCGCCGCCTCCACCTGCCTGGTCCTGCTGACCAGTTGGGGCGGCACCGAGTACGCCTGGGACTCGCGGACGATCCTCGGGCTCGCGGCCGGAGCGGCGGCGGCCACCGTCCTCTTTCTCGTCACCGAGCGCTTCGCCGTCGAACCCCTCATTCCCCTGCGGCTGTTCAGGGACTCCGTCTTCAACGTCACCGGCCTGGTCGGCCTGGTGATCGGGGTCGGCCTGTTCGGCGCCGCCGGCTACCTGCCGACGTACCTGCAGATGGTCGACGGGGCGTCCGCCACCGAGTCGGGACTGCTCATGCTGCCGATGATGGCCGGCATCGTCGGCGCCTCGATCGTCGTCGGCCGGCTCATCAGCCGCACCGGCCGCTACAAGGCCTACCCGATCCTCGGCGGCGCCCTCTCCGTCGTCGGCATGGGACTGCTGTCGCGGCTGGAGGTCGGCACGCCCCGGCTGCACTACAGCATCTGGATGGCCGTCCTCGGCGCCGGCATCGGCATGGTGATGCCGGTACTGATCCTCGCCGTGCAGAACTCCGTGCGCCCCGCCGACCTCGGCACCGCCACCAGCGCCAACAACTACTTCCGGCAGATCGGCGGCAGCGTCGGAGCCGCCGTCTTCGGCACCCTCTTCGCCGACCGGCTCGCCGACGCCCTCGCCGAGCGTCTTCCCGCGCGCGCCGGGCTCCCGGACCCCGAGTCCCTCACCCCGCAGCTCGTGCACGCACTGCCCCCGGCCCTGCGCGACGACTACATCCGGGCGTACGCCGACGCCATGCCGCGGATCTTCCTCTACCTGGTGCCGGTGCTCGTCCTCGGACTGGTCATCGCCCTCTTCCTCAAGGAGAAACCCCTGGTGTCCCACAACGCCTCCGTCACCGACCAGGGCACGGCGCCGGGGAACGCCCCGGTCCCGCAGGCCCGTGCCGCGTACGCCGCCGGTGTGCCCGTGTGCGGCTCGGTGCAGCACTACGACGGAACCGTCGTACCCCGCGCGGCCCTCACGCTCATCGACGTCACCGGGCAGCAGACCGGGCGCGGCGCGAGCGGCGAGGACGGGCGCTACGCGCTGGCCACCCCGGGCCCGGGCTCGTACGTGCTGATCGCCGCGGCCGGCGGGCACCAGCCGCAGGCGGTCACCGTGACCGTCGGCGAGCGTCCCGTCGAGCTCGACATCGTCCTCGGCGGCGCCGGAAACCTGATCGGCACCGTGGTCACCGCCGACGGCACGCCCGTTCGGGACGCCACCATCACCCTCACCAACGTGCACGGGGAGGTCGTGGCGACCACCCGCAGCGGCCGGGAGGGCGGCTACGTCATCACGGAGCTCGTCGCCGGCGAGTACACCCTCGCCGCGAGCGCGCCCGCCTTCCGCCCGGCGGCGCTTCCGGTCACCGTCCAGGCCGCCCGCGAGACCCGCCGGGACATCGAACTGGCCGGCGGCGCCGTGCTGCGCGGCACCGTCCGGGCGGGCGGCGGCAGGCCCGTGGAGGACGCGCGCGTGACGCTGCTCGACGTGGCGGGCAACGTCGTCGACACCCTCACCACCGGCGCCGACGGCACCTTCCGCTTCGTCGACCTGTCCTCCGGCGAGTACACGGTCATCGCGGCCGGCTACCCGCCCGTCGCCACCGTGCTCCAGGTCGCCGGAGGAGGCCGCAGCGAACGGGACCTCCAGCTGAGCCACGAGGACTGAGCGAGCACCGGCCCGGGAGCGAACGCCACCGGCGCGCGGGGTCGTACGCCGGTGCGAGCCCCGCGCGGGCAATTCCCGCATTGCCTCACATGGCCGGCGGCGGTCGCCGTACGGTGGTGACGCCGGCACAGATCTTGCGTCCGTGGGGAGAGAGGGCCTGGGCCATGGACCGTGGCATCGACAGGGCTGAGCAGGGCGCGGGGGCGGAACCCGCCGAGCCCGGCCGCGTGCCCCTGGCCGTCGTCGTGGTCGACCGCGACGGCCTCGTCTCCCACTGGAGCCGTGGCGCGCGGCGCCTGTTCGGCGTCCCCAAGGAAGAGGCGATCGGACGCACCGCCCTCGACCTGCTCCCCGTCTCCGGTGCCCTGCCCGACGAGCGGGACCCCTTCGGACGCGCCGCCGACGACGGCCTCGGTCCCGGTCTCGCATCCTCCCTCGACGGCGGCCTCTCCTACCCGGCGGCCGGCCGCGCCCGGCTCACCGCGTCCGAGGACGGCCGGATCGACGTCCTGTGGTGGGCCTACCCGTTGGTGGGGCCCGGGCCCGAGCGGCTGCTCGTGCTGGCCGCCGACACGGACGGGCTGGGCGGGGGCGACGGGGCGTTCGAGCGGATCGCGCCCGGCTTCGCGCTGCACACCGACTTCCCCGGGGCGGAGGAGCTCGCCCGCCGGCTCCCCGAGATCCTGCCCAGCATGAGCGTCGGCGAGAGCGCCCGGATCGTCGCGCAGGTCCTCGAACTCGGCTATCCCATCCTGGAGTTCAGCCAGAACGACCGGGTGCCCGTCACCCCCGACTGGGGTGTGGCCAGGCGCGCCGAGCGCAGGGCGCGCCGGGAACGGGCCGCGCGGGCCCTGGCCGCCGGCGAGCCCGTGCCGCAGGAGCTGCGGGACGAGGGCGAGGACCTCGAGTACGCCGCCGTCCGTGAGCGCCTGGAGTTCCTCAACGAGGTCAGCGGACGCATCGGCACCTCCCTCGACCTGTCCCGCACGATCGTCGAGGTCAGCCGGGCCGTGGTGCCCCGCTTCACCGACGTCGCCGGGACGTATCTGCGCGAGCAGGTCGTCGCCGGCGAGGGGTTCGAGGACGGTGTGCCCGACACGACCACGATGTGGCACCGGGTCGCCCTGGAGCACACCGACGAACCGGGCCGCTGGGACGACGTCGTCCCCGTCGGCGAGGCCATGCCGTTCCCGGCGCACACGCCGTTCTTCCAGTGCATGACGAGCGGCGAACCCGTCCTCGTGCCCCGCATCAGCGAGGAGATGGGGCACGCCATCGCCGCGCAGTTCGACAAGCGCGACATCCGGCCCCTCATCACCGGCCGCTCGATGCTGGTCGTGCCCCTCAAGGCGCGCAACGTCGTCCTCGGCTTCATGATCCTGCTGCGGCACCCCGAGCGGCCCGTCTTCAACGACATGGACCGCGTCACCGGAGCCGAACTGGCCGCCCGCGCGGGCCTGGTGCTCGACAACGCGCGCATGTACACCTTCCAGGAGAACGTCGCCGAGACGCTCCAGGACAGCATGCTCCCGCACATACCGCCCCGCATGGCCGGCTGCGACATCGCCACCCGGTATCTGCCGGGCACCTTGCTCGGGCGGGTCGGCGGCGACTGGTTCGACGCGGTCAAACTGCACGGCGGACGCACGGCCCTCGTCGTCGGCGACGTCATGGGCCACGGCCTGAACTCGGCGGCGATGATGGGACAGTTGCGGACGGCCGTGCAGACCATGGCCGGGCTCGATCTGCCGCCCGCGCAGCTGCTGCGCAACCTCGACGACCTCGCCCAGCGGCTCGGCGACAGCTACCTGGCGACCTGTCTCTACGCCGTCTACGACCCCATCGCGGGCGAGCTGCACCTCGCCAACGCCGGGCACATCCCGCCCGTCCTGGTCCGGGCCCACGACGGCCGCAGCGAGCTGCTGGACCTGCCCACCGGCGCGCCCATCGGCGTCGGGGGAGTGCCCTTCGAGGCGATACGCGTGCGCGTCGAGCCCGGCGACCGGCTGGTGATGTGCACCGACGGGCTGGTCGAGGTGCGCGGCGAGGACATCGGGGTGGGCCTCGCGACGCTCTGCGAGTCGGCCGCGCACCCGGCCGCGTCCATGGACGACGCCTGCGACACCATCATCCGGGCGCTCAACACCCGGGGTGGCCGCAAGGACGACGTCGCCCTGCTGATGGCCCGCCTGGGCGGCATCGAGCCGGACGACGTGGCCGAATGGCGGCTCGCCCTCGACCCGGCCGAGGTGGGCCGGGCCCGCGCGGCGGTGCGCGAGCAACTGCACGACTGGGGCCTGGCGAAGCTCGCCGCACCGGCCGAGCTGATGGCCGGCGAACTCGTGACCAACGCCGTACGGCACTCCCACGCCCGCCCCGTCGCACTGCGGCTGGTCCGCGGTGACACCCTGCTGTGCGAGGTGGACGACGACGACCACGAGCTGCCGACGCTGCTGCACGCGGGCCCGCTCGACGAGGCCGGACGCGGTCTGCGCGTCGTCAGCACGCTGTCCCGCGAGTGGGGGACCAGCCGGACCAAGGCCGGCAAGACGGTCTGGTTCGAGCTGACGCTGCCACGCCGCTGACGACACCAACGGCCGGACGCGAAGTGTCGCTGCCGTCCGTGTTCTTGTGGCCGCGGCCCGGGCGCGGTACACCGTACTCGCCCGCCGCGTGGCGGGATCCGTTCGCACCCCGGGGAGTGGGCCATGAGCGTGACGAGTAGGTACCGGGAAGCCTGGGAGGGGTTCTGGCGCGAGGCGTCCGCCGAGCCCGGGGCGGTGTTCTGGGACGCGGAACCGGTCCTCACCGTGGGCCCGCACCTCGCCCTGTTCGAACCGTACCTGGCCGATCCCGGGCTGCCGCTGGTGGATCTCGGCTGCGGCAACGGCACACAGACCCGCTACCTCGCCGACCGCTTCCCGCATGTCCTGGGCGTCGACCTGTCCGCCGCGGCCCTCGATCACGCCCGGCGGGCCGACCCGGCGGGGCAGGCGGCCTACCGGCAGCTGGACGCCGCCGCGAAGGAGGAGACGCAGGCGCTGCACGCGGAGCTCGGCGACACCAACGTCTACCTGCGGGGCGTCCTGCACTAGTGCGAGCCCGACGACCGGCAGTCCCTGGTCGACGGGGTCGCCACGCTGGTCGGCGATCGCGGCCGTGCCTGTCTGGTGGAGCTTTCGCACGCCGCCAAGCCGGTCCTGGCGGGCCTGATGGGCGGCCCCGACGGTCCGCCGCCCAAGCTCGCGCCCGTGTTCCGGCACGGCATCGCGCCCGGAGAGGTGTCGGACGAAGCCGTGCCCGAGTATCTGCGCTCAGCCGGGCTGACCGTGCTGGCGAGTGGCCGACTGCCCTTGACGACCACGGAGTACCGCCCCGACGGCACGCGCATCGAGCTGCCGTCGAGGTGGGTGGTGGCGGGGCGCGCCGCGTAATGGGGCAGCAGTGTCGCCAGAGATCATTTAATAGTCAACCACCTATTTCAAGCTGCTTTTGTGGCTGATTTCCGCGCCCGCTGCGCACCCTGTGTATCAGTGTTTCTCGGATGGCTAAGCTTCCCCCGCCCAGGCGCGCCATGCGCTGTGCCCTACATCTGAGGATCAATGGATCGGGGGAATTGTATGGGTCCGGATCAAGGGAGAGACGGATCGCGGTTCCATGAACTGACCAGGCGTGAGCTCGAGGTTCTGTCCCTGCTGACCACAGGCGACTCGAACCGGCGCCTCGCCCACCGGCTCGGCATCGCGGAGCGGACGGTGAAGGCCCACCTCACGAGCCTGATGCGCAAGCTGGGCGTCGAATCCCGGGTGGAGGCGGCCCTTCTAGCACAGAGATCCCAGAAAGCGCTATCGGACCTTGGGGCAATACCCGAAGGTCCGATAGGCGAACGCGGTGCGAGTTGCAAAAGTGACGCATGGCGGTCGGAGAGCCCGACCGGAGAAACCGGTCCGTAGTTCGAAAAGTCGCGGACAGCGGATCTTAGGGGGTAATCCATGAAGCGTCTTCTGGCATCTCTCGCCGTGGGGGCCGCACTCGCCGGCGGCGTGACGGCCGCCACGGTGCTCCCCGCCCAGGCGGGCACCGTGTCCTGCAGCAGCCAGAGCCACAGCTCCGCCAACGGCGGCAACGCATGGGCCAGCGGCTGTTCGCACAGCGGTGACCACGACGTCCGTCTCTACGGCGAGTGCGAGCTCTCGCCGTTCGCCGTGTACTCGCCTTACAAGGGCGGGTCCTTCTCGGGAGCCAGTTTCTCCACCTCCAGCTGCACCTGGGGCGTGGACGAGTCGGGCTTCCAGCACCGCTGACCGGTGTGAAACGGCGGTGAAGCACGACTGACGGCTGCCGGGCTGGAGCAAGCAGCCCGGCAGCCGTCAGCCAGTTTCGCAGCCATCGTCGAGTACGAACGAATGGGGTACACAGGTGTTGGTGTTGGACGGTGTCACCCGGCGCTACCGCAGCGGCGAGATCGAGGTCCAAGCGGTACGCGGGGTGAGTCTGACCGCCCGCGAGGGCACCCTCACCGCGGTCATGGGACCCAGTGGATGCGGCAAGTCGACCCTGCTCACCATGGCGGGCGGACTGCAGCCCCCTGACTCGGGCTCGGTCACGGTCGCCGGGGTGCGCATCGACGGCCTCACCGAGGCGGAGCTCTATCAGCACAGACGCCGGCACATCGGATACGTGTTCCAGGACTACAACCTGGTCCGCATCCTCAGCGTCGCGGAGAACGTGGCCCTGCCCGCCGAACTCGACGGGATGTCCCGCCGCAAGGCCCGCGCACAGGCCCGCGAGGCGCTGGCCTCCGTGGGCATGGACGCCTGCGCCGACCGCTATCCCGACTCGCTGTCCGGTGGCCAGCAGCAGCGTGTCGCACTGGCCCGGGCGTTCTCGGGCGGCCGCGGGCTGATTCTCGCGGACGAGCCGACCGGAGCACTGGACAGCGACAGCGCCGGCCAGGTCCTCGACAGCCTCCAGTCGCTCGTGCGGTCCGGGGCGACGTGCGTGATCGTCACCCACGACGAGGCGGTGGCGGCCCGCGCCGACCGGGTGGTCCGGATGCGCGACGGTCTCGTGGGAGAAGACACCGGAGCTGCCGCGTGAGCGCACGCAGAATCGCCTTCCGGATCGCCCTGCGGCGGGTACGCCGCGACCGCAAACGGACCCTCGCCCTCACCGCGGCGCTGCTCGTTCCGCTGACCCTGGCCGTCGCGCTGGTCACCCTGCGGGCCACGAGTGAGATGCCCGAGGACGAGCGCGTCGGCACGCTCATCGGCCAGTCGCAGGGCGTACTGCGCAACCTCGACTTCGTCGCCGAGCGGGGTGCCGAACGTGCTCTGACCGAAGGACCGCAGGCCCTGGCGGACGCCGTCGGCCAGGGCGTCGAGGTCGTCCCCGAGGTGGACGGGCCGCTCGCCGTCTCCTCGGACGGCCTTCAGGTGGACTCCTTCGGCTACGGCCTCGAACTCGACCAGCCGGTACACCGCGGCCGGTTCGTGCTGACCGAGGGCAGGGCCCCGCGCGCGCCGAACGAGGTCGCGCTCTCGCCGAGCGTGGCGGAACGTCTCGGGGCCCGTCCCGGTGACCGGGTTGAGCTCGGCGAGAGCGGTGCCACGGCCGAGGTCACCGGCATCGCCGCGATTCCCACCGACACCCTGCGCAAGTTCGTGGTGGCCCTCCCGGCCGTCGTCGCCGGACAGGCACCGGCCCTGCCGAAACCCGGGCACGACAGCTCCATGGCCGCCGCGCAGGACGGAACCGTCGTCGTGTGGCACACCCCGGACGCTCTCGCCCCCGGAGCGCGGAAGGCCGTGGCCGGCCAGGGCTGGCGCCTCGAACCCCGCTCCAACGCCTTCGACGTCGCCCGCGACGCGCCCGACTCCCTGCTGCCCGAGGAGTCGGCGGCCGCCTGGGTCATCGGCCTCGCCGTCCTGGTGCTCGGCGAACTGGGCCTGGTGATGGGGGCGGTCTACGCGATCGTCGTACGCAGCAACCGGCGGGAACTCGCCCTGCTGGCCGCGGCCGGGGCGGGACCCAGGACCCGGCGCTCGGTCATCACGCACCAGGGAATCCTGGTGGGGCTCCTCGCGACCGGCCTCGCCCTCGTCGCCGGTGTGGCCGGTGCGTGGCTGCTGAAGCCCTGGGCGGCGGAGCGCAACGGTGAACTCTGGGGCCAACTGCGGCTGGACGCCTGGCCGACCGCGGTCCTGGCCCTGCTCGGAGTCCTCACTCCGGCGATCGCGGCCCGGGTCGCGGCACGCGGAGTCGGCGGCGACGTGGTCGCGGCCCTGCGGGACCAGGCCGACTTCCAGGAGCGCGCCCCGCGCCGCGGGCAGGTGGCCCTGGGCGCCCTGCTGACCTGTGGTCTGCTGCTGGCAGTCGCCGGCGCGTCGCTCAAGGCCCCGTTCACCGTCATGATCGGGGCGCTCGGCCTGGTCGTCGGCACGGGCCTCCTCGCGCGGCGGCTGCTGCCGTCCAGCGGCGGCCGGGCCGACGGCCTGCGGCTGATGCAGCGCATCGGCGCCCGGTTGCTGGCGCGTTCCGCGTCCCGCTCCGCGACCATGGGCACGGTGGTGGCCAGTCTGACGGTGCTGACCGGCCTCGTGCTGGCGGCCATGGGAGGGCTCACCGCGGAGGTCGGCAAGTCGTACGAGCCGGCCTCTCCGCACGGATCAGCCTTCACCTACGCCACGAAGGTGCCGGGCCCCGCCACCGTCGCCGCCATGGAAGAGGCCCTCGGGGGCGAGCGCCTGACGGTCATGGGCATCGCCAGCCCGCCGCCCCCGCGGGGCACCGCCCCGGACGGCACCGCATGGTCCTACTGGGGCGAGTTCCAGGCCGCCTCGCCCCTGCCCGACCGGCCCTCCGCCGTCATGGTGATCCGTGAGGCGGACCTGTCCACGGTGCTCGGCAGGAAGGCCACCGCCCGGGAACGCGGAGCCCTGTCCGCGGGCGGGGCCGTCGTCCTGGACGAGCGCCTCGCGCCCGGCGGCCGGCTGACCGTGACGGCGCCGAAGGGCCCCGTCCTGGACACCGGCCGTACGGAGATGGACACCAAGACCCTCGACGCGGTCGCGGCCCAGCGGCGCTCGGAGTACCGCAGTCTGCCCGTCATCTACGTCGGAGCCGCCGGCCTCAAGGCGCTCGGCGGCGTCGAACAGCCCAACTCCGCCTACTTCTATCTGCCCGCCCCGGACGGCTCGATCTCGCCGGAACAGGAGGACAGGGCGCGCGGAGCCCTCGCCTCGGACATCGGCAGCGGTTACTTCACGCTGGAGGTGGAACGGGGACCCGTCGCCGCCGAGGTGCTGAGGGCCACGACCCTCGGCAGCGCGGTCGTGCTGATGCTCGTGGCCGCCACGCTGGCCTTCCTCACCGTGGGCCTCGCCACGCAGGAGATGCGGCCGGACCTCTCGGCACTGGCCGCGGCGGGTGCCGACCGGCGCTTCCGGTCCCGGCTCACCGGCGTGTACGCCGGCCAGGTGACGCTCCTCGGAGTGGTGATGGGGATCGTGGTGACCGCACTGGCCACTCCCCCTCTGCTGCTCTCCCTGGACGTCGGCTGGTCGCTGTGGCCGTGGCTGGGGCTCGCGGCCGCCTCGGCGGGAGCGGTGGCCGCAGCGGTCGCGGCGGGCTGCCTGGGAGGCTCCCGGGTGACGACACTGCTGCGCTCGGCCCGGTAAGGCCCCTCCGAGGCAGCCGGGAGCGGACGCGGCCGGGACACCGCCGCCCTGTCTGGCTGGTTGCCCGGTGGGCGCGTAACGTGACGCCACATGAGGCCTGCTGCGGCGCGGGACGTCGACGACTGCTGCCACGCGTCCGGGAATCGGGCCTGCGACGTGCGAGGGTTCGGTCCGTGAAGATTCTCATCAGCGCCGACATGGAGGGCGCCACCGGCGTCACGTGGCCCGACGACGTGGTGCCGGGCGCCTCCCAGTGGGAGCGCTGCCGCTCCCTGTTCACCTCCGACGTCAACGCCGCCGTACTGGGATTCCACGACGGCGGCGCCGACGAGGTGATCATCAACGAGGCGCACTGGTCGATGCGCAACCTGCTGCTGGAGCAGCTCGACGACCGCGCCCAGCTGCTCACCGGCCGGCACAAGGCGCTGTCCATGGTGGAGGGCGTGCAGCACGGCGACATCGACGGCGTCGCGTTCGTCGGCTACCACGCGGGCGCCGGCATGGAGGGCGTCCTCGCGCACACCTACCTCGCCAACTCCATCACGGGCGTGTGGCTGAACGACGTACGGGCCAGCGAAGGCCTCCTCAACGCCCATGTCGTCGCCGAGTACGGCGTGCCGGTCGTGCTCGTCACCGGGGACGACATCGCCTGTGAGGACGCGCTCGGGTACGCGCCCGAGGCGCTGAAGGTCGCGGTCAAGGACCACGTGTCGCGTTACGCGGCGGTGTGCCGCACACCCGCCCGCACCGCGGCCGACATCCGGGCGGCGGCCAAGGAGGCGGCCGTGCTGGCGGTGCGTCACGAACCCGTGCGGGGCGGACCGTTCACGGTGGCCGTGGAGTTCGACGCGGAGCACCTGGCGATGGCCGCCACCGTCGTCCCGGGGGTGGACCGGATCGCGGAGCGCAAGGTGGCCTGCACGAGCGAGACCATGTACCAGGGCATCCGCGCCTTCAAGGCGGTCACCACGATCGTCTCGGCCGCGGTGGAGGAGCAGTATGGCTGAGCAGGTGGACGGGACGGCGCTGGACGAGGTCGTGACGTTCACGTCCGACCTCATCCGGATCGACACCACCAACCGGGGCGGGGGCGACTGCCGGGAACGGCCCGCCGCCGAGTACGCCGCCGCACGGCTCGCCGACGCCGGGATCGAGCCGACCCTGCTGGAGCGCACCGAGGGCCGGACCAACGTCGTCGCCCGGATCGAGGGCACCGACCCCTCGGCCGACGCCCTGTTGCTCCACGGCCATCTGGACGTCGTGCCCGCCGCTGCCGCCGACTGGAGCGTGCACCCCTTCTCCGGGGAGATCCGCGACGGGGTCGTCTGGGGACGCGGCGCCGTCGACATGAAGAACATGGACGCGATGATCCTGGCCGTCGTGCGCGGCTGGGCACGCCAGGGCGACCGGCCCCGCCGGGACATCGTCATCGCGTTCACCGCGGACGAGGAGGCCAGCGCCGAGGACGGCTCCGGGTTCCTCGCCGACGAGCACCCCGCACTGTTCGAGGGCTGCACCGAAGGCGTCAGCGAGTCGGGCGCCTTCACCTTCCACGACGGCGACGGGCGGCAGATCTACCCCATCGCGGCCGGGGAGCGCGGCACCGCCTGGCTGAAGCTCACCGCCCGCGGACGCGCCGGGCACGGCTCCAAGGTCAACCGGGACAACGCCGTGACCCGCCTCGCGGGCGCCATCGCGCGGATCGGCGCGCACGAGTGGCCGCTGCGGCTCACCCCGACCGTACGCGCCGCCCTCACCGAACTCGCCGCGCTCTACGGCATCGAGACCGACCTCACCGACGTGGACGCGCTGCTGGAGAAGCTCGGCCCGGCCGCCGCGCTCGTCGAGCCAACCCTCCGCAACAGCGCCAACCCGACCATGCTGGACGCCGGTTACAAGATCAATGTCATCCCCGGGCAGGCCGTGGCCCACGTGGACGGCCGGTACATGCCCGGCGGTGAGGAGGAGTTCCGCGCCACCCTCGACCGGCTCACCGGGCCGGACGTGGACTGGGAGTTCCACCACCGCGAGGTCGCCCTCGAGGCGCCGGTGGACTCGGCGACGTTCGCGGGAATGCGGGCCGCCGTCGAGGAGTTCGCCCCCGAGGGCCACGTCGTGCCGTTCTGCATGTCCGGCGGCACCGACGCCAAGCAGTTCTCCCGCCTCGGCATCACCGGCTACGGCTTCACCCCGCTGAAGCTGCCCGACGGCTACGACTACGCGGCCATGTTCCACGGGGTCGACGAGCGGGTACCGATCGAGGCGCTGCACTTCGGTGTCCGCGTACTCGACCGGTTCCTGCGGACGGCCTAGGAGAGTGGGGGAGACGGTGCGGACGCTGGCCTACGGGGCGTGGCCCTCGCCCATCGACGCGGCCCTGACCGCCGCGCACGACGGGCACCCGGAGTATGTGGGCTTCGTCGGCGAGGAGGTGTGGTGGACCGAGCCGCGCCCCGCCGAGGGCGGCCGGCGCACCCTGGTGCGGCGGCACGCCGACGGCCGGGAGGAGTCGCTGCTGCCCGCGCCGTGGAACGTGCGCAGCCGGGTCATCGAGTACGGCGGGCACCCGTGGGCCGCGCTCGACCGCGACACCGGACCGCTGGTGGTGTTCGTGAACTTCGCCGACCAGCGGCTGTACCGCTGCGAGCCGGGCGGTGAACCCCGCCCGCTCACCCCTGTGTCCCCCGTGGGCGGGGGACTGCGCTGGGCCGAGCCGCTGCCGGTGCCCGGACGGGGTGAGGTGTGGTGCGTGCTGGAGGAGTTCACCGGCGACGGACCCACCGACGTGCGCCGCGTCCTGGCCGCCGTCCCCCTGGACGGATCCGCCGCCGAGGACCGCGGCGCGGTACGCGAACTCACCGACGGCCGGCACCGGTTCGTGACCGGGCCGAAGCTCTCGCCCGACGGGCGGCGGGCCGCCTGGCTCGCCTGGGACCATCCGCGCATGCCCTGGGACGGCACCGAGCTGCTCCTCGCCGAGGTCGCGCCCGACGGCACCCTGAGCGGCGCCCGGGCCGTGGCCGGCGGCCCCGGTGAGTCCATCGCCCAGGCCGACTGGACCCATGACGGCCGGCTGCTGCACGCGAGCGACCGCACCGGCTGGTGGAACCTCTACCTCGACGGGGAGCCGGTGTGCCCGCGCGAGGAGGAGTTCGGCGGCGCGCTGTGGAAGCTGGGTTCGAGATGGTTCACCCCGCTCGACAGCGGTCTGATCGCCGTCGTGCACGGCCGGGGCGCCACCGCCCTCGGCATCCTCGACCCGGAGACCGGCGAGGTCGTCGACGCCGCCGGGCCCTGGACCGAGTTCAGCCCCACCCTCGCCGCCCACGGCGAACGGGTCGTCGCCGTCGGGGCCAGCCCGCGCAGCGCCTACGAGGTCGTCGAGCTGGACGCCCGCACCGGCCGGGCCCGGGTCGTCGGCGCCGAGCACGACGACGCCGTCGACCCCGCGTACTACCCAGAACCGCAGATCCGCACCTTCACCGGCCCGGACGGGCGCGACATCCACGCCCACATCTACCCGCCGCACCACCCCGGCTGCGTCGCCCCCGACGACGAACTGCCGCCCTACGTCGTGTGGGCGCACGGCGGTCCCACCGGCCGGGCCCCGCTCGTGCTCGACCTGGACATCGCCTACTTCACCTCGCGCGGCATCGGCGTCGCCGAGGTGAACTACGGCGGCTCCACGGGATACGGGCGCCCGTACCGGGAGCGGCTGCGCGAGCAGTGGGGCGTGGTGGACGTCGAGGACTGCGCCGCGGTCGCCCTGGCCCTCGCCGACGAGGGCACCGCCGACCGCGGCCGGCTCGCCGTCCGGGGCGGCAGCGCGGGCGGCTGGACCGCGGCCGCCTCGCTCACCACCACCGACGTCTACGCCTGCGGCACCATCAAGTACCCCATCCTGGATCTGGCCGGCTGGGGCACGGGCGAGACCCACGACTTCGAGTCGCGGTACCTGGAGGGCCTCATCGGGCCGCTCGCCGACGTGCCCGCCCGGTACGCGGAGCGCTCGCCCGCCGCCCACGCCGACCGCCTCACCGTGCCGTTCCTGCTGCTCCAGGGCCTGGACGACGTGATCTGCCCGCCCGTCCAGTGTGAGCGGTTCCTGGCCCGGCTGGAGGGCCGGAGGGTGCCGCACGCCTATCTCGCCTTCTCGGGGGAGGGGCACGGGTTCCGCAAGGCGGAGACCATGGTGCGCGCCCTGGAGGCAGAACTCTCCCTCTACGCCCAGGTGTTCCGCCTGGACCCGCCCGGTGTCCCGACCCTGGAGCTCGCCGAGTGAACCCGTTGGTACGACCGCCCCGGCTCGCCCCCGGCGCCCGCGTCGCCGTCGTCGCGCCGAGCGGGCCCGTACCCGAGGAGCGGCTCCAGGCCGGGCTCGACATCCTGCGCGGCTGGGACCTCGACCCCGTGGTGGCACCCCATGCGCTCGCCCGGCACGGCGAGTTGGGCTACCTGGCCGGCACGGACGAGCAGCGCGCCGCCGACCTCCAAGGCGCCTGGTGCGATCCGTCCGTGGCGGCCGTGCTGTGCGCCCGCGGCGGATACGGGGCGCAGCGCACGGTCGACCTGCTCGACTGGGAGGCGATGCGGGCGGCGGGCCCGAAGGTGTTCGCCGGGTTCAGTGACATCACCGTCCTGCACCAGGCGTTCGCCACCCGTCTGGGCCTGGCCACCCTGTACGGGCCCGCGGCCGCCGGCGTCGACTTCCTCAAGAACGCCCGGGCCCAGGAGCATCTGCGGGCCACCCTCTTCGAGCCGGAGTCCGTGCGGACCATCACGGCAGTCCCCCCGGGCGGCACCGCACTGATACCGGGCCGCGCCAGGGGCATCACGCTCGGCGGCTGCCTCAGCCTGCTCGCGAGCGACCTCGGCACCCCGCACGCCCACCCCGGGGCGCGGGACGGGCTGCTGCTGATGGAGGACGTCGGTGAGAGCCCGTACCGCCTGGACCGTTACCTGACCCACCTCCTGAGGACCGGCTGGCTCGACGGGGTCGCCGGCATCGTCCTCGGTTCCTGGGCGGGGTGCGGACCGTACGGGGAGCTGCGCGCGGTCCTCACCGACCGGCTCGGCGGTCTGGGTGTCCCGGTCGTGGAGGAGTTCGGGTTCGGGCACGGCGTGGGCGCGCTGACCATGCCCCTCGGGGTGAGGGCCGAACTGGACGCCGGGTCGGGCACGTTGACGCTGGAGGAACCGGCCCTCAGCTGACGGCGTTCGCTCCTGAAATCCCGTCAAGAACCCTCGTTTCGGTGATTGACGGCTCCTGACACGTGTCACACCATGACAAATGTCCGGTACCTACTGGTCGGTATCCGGGTTGCCCTCACCGTGGAGGTCCGAGTGTCCCGACGCGTGCCCAGAACCCGCGCACCCCTCGCGCTCGCGCTGGGCGCCGCCCTGGCCGTGCCCCTCGCCCTCACCCCGCCGGCGACCGCGGCCGACGCCTACACCGTCACGCCGCTGAAGTTCACCGTGCGGGCGGGCGGCCGCGCCTGCACGGTCGACGCCGACCTGTACCGTCCCGCGGGCGTGGACCGCGACCACCCGGCGCCCGCGGTGCTCGGCACGAACGGCTTCGGCGGCAGCAAGACGGACGGCTCGACGGACACCATCGGCAAGGCCTTGGCCCGGCGCGGCTACGTCTCGCTCGTCTACTCCGGGCTGGGATTCGGCCGCAGCGGGTGTCTCATCTCCCTCGACGACCCGGACATCGACGGTGCCGCCGCCTCGCGGCTGGTCGACTTCCTCGGCGGCACCCGCGCCGCCGACGACGGCACCACCGCCGACTTCGTCACCCGTGACGCACCCGGCGACCCACGCGTCGGCATGATCGGCGGCTCCTACGGCGGCGCCGTCCAGCTCGCGACGGCCGCCGTCGACCACCGCCTCGACGCGCTCGTCCCGATGATCACCTGGAACGACCTGGCGTACGCGCTCGATCCCAACAACGCCGTCGGCAGCGGGGACGTCCCCGGAGTCTTCAAGTGGCAGTGGACGAACGGCTTCTACCTCGTCGGTGAGGGCCAGCCGCTGCTCCAGCCCGCTCTCGACCCCTCCCGCATCAACTCACTGGCCTGCCTTCACTTCGTCACCGAGGCCTGCCGGACCGTCCACACCCTCAACTCCGGGAGCTACCCGGCCGGCCGGACCGCCGAGCTGCTCGCCTACGCGCGCCGCGTCTCCCCGGTGTCCTACCTCGACCGCGTCGACACGCCGACCCTGCTGGTCCAGGGGCAGGCCGACACCCTGTTCAACCTCAACGAGGCGACGGCGACGTACCGGACGCTCAAGGCCCGGGGCACACCCGTCAAGATGATCTGGCAGTCCTGGGGTCACAGCGGCGGGCTCACCGGCCCGGCCGCCGCCGGAGAACTCGACCTGTCCAAGGGCAACCTGGAGACCAGCTACGTCGGCCGGCGCGTCCTCGCCTGGTTCGACCGGTACCTGCGGGGGCGGCCCCACGTCGACACGGGACCGGCGTTCGCCTACCACCGTGACTGGATCACCGACCCGGACCGCACCTACGCCACCGCCGAACACCTTCCCGCCCTCAGCCGCACGCTGTACCTCTCCGGCGACGGCAAGCTCGTCGACGACCGCCGCAAGGTGGCCCTCGGCAGCCGCGGCTACACCAACCGGCTGATCCCCACGAGCCATTCGGAGAGCTCGCTCGCCAGGCTCATCGGGCTGCCGGACCCTCCGCCGAGCGACACCGAAGGCACCTACCTCGACTGGACGAGCGCGCCGCTGGAACGCCCCCTCGACGTCGTCGGCGCCCCCCGGGCCACGCTCAAGGTCGTCTCCCCGAAGGCCGAGCGCACCCAGAACAGCTCCGACGCGGCCGACAAGCTCGTGCTGTTCGCCAAGCTCTACGACGTCGCCCCCGACGGCGCCCGCACCCTGGTGCGCCGCCTGGTCGCACCGGTGCGCGTCCCGGACGTCACCAAGAGCTTCACCGTCACCCTGCCCGGCATCGTGCACCGCTACGAGAGAGGGCACCGGCTGCGGTTCGTGATCGCCGCGAGCGACGACGCGTACTTCGGCAACCGGGGGATCAAGCCCGTGACCGTGATCAGCGGGCCGCGGAACACCGGGGTGCTGCGGCTGCCGGTCGCCGGCTCCTGACGCCCCGACTGGGGACGCAGAGGCAGCGCGGTTACTGTGGCGGGGTGCCGCACCACGCATCCCGCCACCTCGCCGAAGGCCCCCGGGTGGGCATACGCCACTTCACCTACGAGGACGGCGCCGAGTTCACCGCCCGCGCCCGGGAGAGCAAGGACCTGCACCACCCGTGGCTCTTCCCGCCCACCACGGCGCAGGCGTACACCGCCTACGCGGGCCGGCTGATCGAGGACCCGTCCAAGACCGGGTTCCTGGTATGCGAGAAGAGCGACGGGGCCATCGCCGGGTTCATCAACATCAACAACATCGTCGAGGGCGGCTTCCAGTCCGGGGCGCTGGGCTACGGCGCCTTCGCGCACGCCGCCGGGCGGGGGCTGATGCGCGAAGGGCTGGACCTCGTCGTGGGTTACGCGTTCGGCCCGATGCGGCTGCACCGGCTGGAGATCAACGTCCAGCCGGGGAACGCCGCGTCGATCGCCCTGGCCCGTGGCTGCGGGTTCCGTCTGGAGGGCTTCTCGCCGAGGATGCTCTTCGTCGACGGGGCCTGGCGCGACCACGAACGCTGGGCGATCACCACCGAGATGATCACCGGGCCGGGGCGGCACCGAGGCCCCGGCGGCGCCTACGCGTGACGGTCCACGTACTCGTAGATCGACCCGTCCGGGTGCAGGGCGATCAGGTTGCGGCCCGCCGGTGAGGCGATCGGGCCCGCGACGATGTGGGCCCCCAGCTCGGTCAGCACCTTGTGGGTCTCGTCCACGTCCGTCACGGCGATCGTCGCGGCGACCTTGCGCAGCACCTCCAGTTCGGCCGGGGGGCCGCTCATCAGCAGGAAGCAGCCGACCGCCGCCACCTGGACACCTCCCCGTTCGAAGCGCTGGGCTCTGCCGCCCGCCAGTCGCTCGTAGAAGGGGATCGCGGTCTCGAGGTCGTCGACGCAGACGCGCAGTGTGGCACCCAGAATCTCCATACGGCTGAGCCTAGTTACGCGCAGGGGGCGGAGGGTACCCGGCCGGGCATGAAGCCGTTGGATCACCTGGAGCATCTGGACAAGCACCTCGTCGACGAGCTGGCACAGGTGGCGCGCGAGACGGTACGGGAGGAGCTGCGCGAGCAGACGCGCAAGCAGCGCCGCAAGGCCGCCCTGTACGCCGCGTCCGGCGCGTTCGCCCTCTACGCGGGCGCGGCACTCGCGCTCGCCGTGGGGCTGGCCCTCGCCCTCGGCCTGCCCGACTGGGCCGCCGCGCTGATCACCGCCGTGATCCTGGGCGCCCTCGCCTACGTGCTGCGCGGCATGGCGCGGCCGTCCGGGCCGGGCGCGGGGCACGCGGCCGGGACGGCGCCGGGCCGGGACGGCGCCCGTCGGAGTGCGGCCGAAGCGGTCGGCGGCATGCCGTATCCGCCGGTGCCGCCCGCCCCGCCCGGCGGGACGGCCGCCCCGGGCCCCGTGCCCCCGCGGCCGGCGGTCGACCCGGACGTACCCCACCGCGGGGCGTGATGCCGGGTGCGCACACCAGGAACATCGCACCGGCGCGGCCGTGTGGTGGTCGTGACCGGAGCCAGCGGCGGCGTCGGCCGGGCCACGGTCCGGGCCTTCGCCGCCCGCGGCGACAGGGTCGCCCTGCTCGCCCGCGGACGTGAGGGACTCGCCGCCGCGGCGGACGAGGTGGAACGCGCCGGAGGCGAGGCGCTCGTCGTCCCCGTGGACGTCTCCGACGCCAAGGCCGTCGACGACGCCGCCCAGCAGGTCGTCGACGCCTACGGCCACATCGACGTCTGGGTCAACAACGCCTTCACCGGGGTGTTCGCATCGTTCACCGACGTCGCCCCGGACGAGTTCCGGCGCGTGACCGAAGTGACGTACCTCGGCTACGTGTTCGGCACCCGGGCCGCCCTGCGCCACATGCTGCCGCGCGACCGCGGAACGATCGTGCAGGTCGGCTCCGCACTCGCCTACCGAGGCATTCCGCTGCAGTCGGCGTACTGCGGGGCCAAGCACGCGATCCAGGGGTTCAACGAGTCGCTGCGCTGCGAGCTGCTGCACGCGCGCAGCGGGGTGCGGACCACGATGGTGCAGCTGCCGGGCCTCAACACCCCGCAGTTCGACTGGGTGCTGAACCGGATGCCGGGGCGGGCCCGGCCGGTCGCGCCCGTGTACCAGCCGGAGGTCGCGGCCCGGGCCATCGTGCACGCGTCGTCGCACGCACGGCGCCGGGAGTACTGGGTGGGCGGCTCCACCGCCGCCACACTCCTCGCCAACGCGGTGGCCCCCGGGCTGCTCGACCGCTACCTGGCCCGCACCAACGTCGACGCGCAGCAGGAGGACGGCCCGCCCGAGGGGCCCGCGAACCTGTGGTCCTCGGCGGACGGGCCGCACGGGCGGGACTTCGGCGCCCACGGGCGCTTCGACGACGAATCCACGGACGACAGCCCGCAGCAGTGGCTGTCCCGGAACCGGGGATGGATGGGCGCGGCCCTCACCACAGCGGCCGCCGCCCTCACCGTACGCAAGCTGGCCGGGCAGGCTCGGCGCTAGCCCACAGGCCCTCTACGCGCCTTCTGCGCCGTCCTCGGCGTCGTCGAGGAACCGCAGCAGCACGGTCGTCTCCGCCCGCAGCCGTTCGGCACGGTCCGCGTGGGCGGGCGCGGTCAAGTGCGCTGCCGCCTCCAGACGTTCGGCCGCCTCGGCGCGCACGACGTCGACGATCTCGCGCTCGCTGAGCTCGCGCCGGGCCGCCTCGGTGGCACCGGCTCCGACCGGCGAGGCCTCCAGCGCGGCGGCCCGGGGCACGCTGCCGTCCACGGGCACCGCCTCGGCGTTGTCCAGCGCGGCCAGCGTGCCGCGCAGGGCACTCACCGCGGCCTTGTCCCGGGCCCGCATCGCTTCCGGCAGGGCATCACGCATACGCAGACGAACTGACATGCGGGCGACTGTAGGCGACCCATCACGGGGCCGTCCCCGGATTTCCCGGGGTGCGGGTCAGACGGCCCGCTGGAGCTGCGGCAGCACCTTCGTGCGGTAGAAGTCGAAGAAGCCGCGGCGTCGGAAAGCGCTCAGCGACCGGTGGGGACCATCACCGCCGATCTGACACGGGACCGCGTCCCCAGCGGTGAATCGACACTCGGCAACCTGGTCGCCGACGCTCAACTCGCAGCCGGATCGACACGAGGCGCTCAACTCGCGTTGACGAACCCGGGCGGCATGCGCGAGGACTTGGACTTCGGCACTTCCGGCCAGGTCACCTACCGCCAGGCCTACGGTGTTCAACCCTTCGGCAACAGCCTCGAGGTGCTCTCCGTCACAGGAGCGGTGTTGAAGGACGCTCTCGAACAGCAATTCCAGATCGACCTCGACGGCACCGCTACCGAGCGCATCCTCTCCCCGTCCGCGGGCTTCACCTACGCCATGGACCGGCGAGCAGCGCCGGGCTCGCGAATCTCGGAAATGCGCTTGAATGGGCAGGACATCGCCCCCGACGGCGTCTACAGCGTCGTGGTGAACAAGTTCCTCGCCGAGGGCGGGGACGGCTTCACCGCACTGAAGAACTCCACCCAGATGACCGGTGCGGGCAACGACCTCGACGCCTTGACTGCCCTGTTCGCAGCCGGGTCCCCGGTCTCGCCACCTGCCACCGATCGCATCCAC
>NZ_JBEOXI010000074.1:29287-32143 GCF_040296465.1 Streptomyces sp. NPDC002130 | reverse complement strand
AGTCAGGCCCGCGAGCCGCCGGGGCGGACCCCATTTCATCCGCATGCTCCCCTCTCGCCACCGCACCAGGACACGTACCAGGCCATGGTCCGGGCGCGGGGCCCGCTCAGATCACCTGGTCAGCGACGGTTCACTTGCCGACGCCGACGGCGTTACCGCAGGTCACCGAGGTGCTCTGGTCGACCGGCTGGTTCGCCAGGATGTCCAGGATCTGGACGTTGGCGCGACCGATGTTCAGAACGCCCGACTGCGACTCGTTGCCACAGACGTTGCTCTGGACGGTGTCGATGTCCACGTTCGGCTTGTCGCCACCGTAGGCCTGGCTGACGCCAGCACCGAGGAAGCTGACGCTGCCGAGCATGGCCGCGACGACCGCGGCCTTCTGGAACTTGCGCATTACTTCTCCGTTTCTCGGGTCAACGCGATCCGTTACGGATCGGTCACTTACAGTCGCTGACAGTAGACGATTTTTTCTGCCTCTTCACAGACAAAACGCGCACAAGCGCAACTTTCATGAAAAAACCATCGTTTCGGCAGCCGTGACCGGTCCCCGGCCGTCGCGTTGAACGGGCAGTGCGGTCGCGCGCCGCTGCCGCACTCATTCGGAATCACTAAGGAGAACGTGATGTCTCACATCGCGAAGGTTGGCGCTGTCGCACTGGGCACGGGCGCCATGGTGCTCAGCGGGGCCGGTCTGGCCGCCGCGGACGCCGGCGCCAAGGCTGCGGCGATCGGCTCGCCGGGCTTCCTGTCCGGCAATGTGGTCCAGGTCCCGCTCCACGTGCCCATCAATGTGTGCGGCAACACCGTCACTCTGATCGGCGCGCTCAACGAGGCCTCCGGCGTCTGCAAGAACGGCGACGACGAGAAGGACAAGAAGAAGGCCGGCAAGAAGGCCGACAAGAAGGCCGTTCACCACCACGGCCACTGATCCTGCCGTTCCCCCCAGAGCCCCGGCGCCCAGCGCCGGGGCTCTTGCCGTGAAGCTTCGCACTCACGCGTACCGGTAGATGTGGCTGACATCCTCCAGCTCGTCCGGTGTCACGTCCCACGGCGGCAGTGTCTGGTGTCTCGCCACGATCCGGGCGTACTGCTCGTCGTCTTGTCCCGGCGGCGTGGCGGGAAGATAGCGCGCCCTGCGGTGACGCAGTTGCCAGCGGTGCCACTGGAGGTCCACGAAGGCGTGGTGCAGCCAGAAGACGGGGTCGTTGACGGAGGCCCCGCCGAGTATCGTCCCGCCCACCCAGCGGTGCACCCGGTTGTGGTTGTGCCAGGAGGTGGCGCCTCGGCCGCCACCCCAGCCTTCCAGTTTGTTGCGGAAACCTCGGGGGACCGTCGAGTTCCAGGGCGCCATGTCGTACACCGGATCCTTCAGTGCCCACTCCAGCTCGCTCTTGGTGGGCAGGTCGATCCGGGCGCGGCGGCGGCCGAGGTCACGGGTGAGGAACTTCAGGTCGGTCACGCCCGTCGTGATGGGCCAGTCGCCCTCTCGGTGAGCGAACGGACCGGTCGTCACCTGGTGGTCGGACCGGCGCCCGTTGCCGCCGAGGAGGTCCGCCGTCCATGGCGCGGACGTGGTCGTGCGGTCACGCGTCCAGTCCCAGTAGGGCACCGTCACCGAGGAGTCCACCCGGCGCAGCGCGCGCTCCAGTTCGAGCAGGAACCGGCGGTGCCAGGGCAGGAACGAGGGCGCCATGTGCGCGGCGCGCAGCCCATGCTCACCGTCCGCGGAGAAGTACTCGATGTGCATCCGCACGAACTCCTCGTACTCACCCCGCCGTTTGACCTCCAGCAGCGCCCTGACGAAGCGGCGCCGCTCGGTCTTGGTGAGCATGCCGGCGTCCTTACGTACGTACGCCATGTCGGCCTCCCGTGTGCAGATGTCCCGTGCCTCCGGGGCTCCGGGCCGGCTCGCGCAGTCGTTGACCGGGGCCGAGCTGGTCGACGGCCGCGCGGGCGGCCTCGAGCGGTGACCGGTAGGAGCAGTAATGGTCGACCATGCTCAGCCAGGTACCGTCGGCCCGGCGCATCAGGTGCAGTGGTCGGCCGTCCACCATGACCAGCCACCGGCCGCCCTCAGCCATACCACGCTCGGCGATCCGCACACCTCGGATGCGGCGGCCGCCGTAGGTCTCGTCGAAGCGGGTGTCGGGCATCGCGTTCCCGGACTCCGGGCCGGGGCGTCGAGGTCGGGAAGCGGTGGCGAACCGGACCATGACCGCGGCGAGTGCGCCCGCGGCCAGACCTCGCACCGCGTCTCGCCGTGCGGTTCGTTCCCTTCCGGGCTGCGGCGGGCGCGGTGCCGCACCCGCGGCGCCGGCCGGTACCGCGCCGATGTCGACGACCATGATTCGCTCCACGTCCCTTCGGTTGTCCCATAGCGGTAACCGAGGAACACCGAGGGGCGGTCACCATGGCGCGGCCATTGCAGTGACACGGGAGCCAGCGGTAGGCGACCGTTGTGTCCGTCAGGACGATGCACCAGGAGTCTCGCAGCGGTCCGGTCGCTGCACCGGGTGGGACAAACACGGAGACGGCCCCCAGCACCACTGAGGACCGCCTCCTGACTGGTGGGTCTCGGCCCTACAGCCACAGGTTGCCGTGCGCAGGCTTGGCCTCATTCAGCGCAGCCGCAGCCTCCTTGGCCGTGGGGAGCAGCGCGTTCGAACCTTCAGCGGTCACGTCGAGCGGAACCCGGGTGGTCGCGTCGCCGCTGATGCTGGTGGCTGCCAGGTCCCGGGCGCGGTGGCCCTCCGTCGCTGCGGGCGCCTGCTCCGGGGCGGGGCTAGGGGCCGGGGCCTGCTGCGGGGCCGGGGCCTGGTAGGGAGCAGCCTGCTGAGGAGCCGGCGCCTGGTA